>JBLMXX010000340.1:0-15641 GCA_050257995.1 Acidobacteriota bacterium
AGAGCCATCGTCTCAAAGATATCGATCCGCTTGTACCAGAACAACCCATAGATCAGGAGCAGCAAGGATATGACGATCAGGAGCAACCAGTTCCGGTCAAACCAGCCCAGCATATTCAAGAGCGCGGCAGGCGCGATGTGCATCGGAGTATTCACGCGGCCGGCACGGAAAACATACACGAAAGACCATGCCGGGAACCAGGGCAGGTGTGCCAGCGCAAGAATCACTCCAAAGATCACACCGGATTTAATGAATGAGCGAAAATCACGGGACACAAAGATCAGGAGAGGGAGCAGGTAGAATACGCTCAGCCATTTAAAAGAAGCCAGCACTGCCGCCGCGACGACCGCGAGAGTGCCGGGGTTCATCCGCCAGGACGCGAATCGCCATTCACGGTTTGGAAGTGTGGCGAGAAAATAGAAAATGAGAAATGTCAGCGTCAGCGCAATTGTCTTGTCTTCCGGAACCAGCACCAGGTTGTACAAGGTGAGTGGTCCAAAAGCATAAAAGACCTGGAACGGCAGATTCAGAGGCGATCCCCTGAGCAGGATCGCCAATAGCGCAATATTGAATACATCAAAAACGGCAAATAGCACTTGGATCGCCCGCGGATCATTCCACACTCGGGTCGTCGCGACATAGACCAATAACTCGAGCGGCGCCATATCCGCACGATAGTCGCCCGACTGACCGCTCGCCCAGAGCGCATAAGGATTTTCACCTTCAAGTACAGTTTGAGCCGGCCAGTAGTAATTCCGCAGGTCTGCCTTGTTCGACAGGAACCCGACCTTGGATTCAAAGGGACCGGGGAAAATGAGGAATAGCCGGAGGGCAAACCCAAACAAGACAATCAGCCATGTCAGCCGGTTCAATTGCATCATCTTTTTCGCAGCACGCACTTGCATCCGCCGGCGCTGATTTCCTGCAGGAAAGGAATCCAGGTCAATGGCGCGATCGCAGATAGCAGCACAAAGAGCAGCGCTGTCCGAAGGTCAAATTCGCGGCGCGCCTGGTCCAGGACTGCGCGCAATTTGGCGAGCCGCGGTCCGTGCGCGACCGCCGATGCCAGCCCCACGGCGAATCGAGTCCCTGGGTGCGTGAGAAACGGTCGCACGCGAAAGTATTCCACCGCTAACCCGGCGCGATGTGCCAGCCTCTTGAATTGGTAGATCGTCAAGCCATTCAGCGATGCATAAACATCATAGGCACCTTCCGGCGTCAAGATGCCTATCGGCTGCGCACGCGACAACAGGTACCTTCGGACGATACCGGGGGGCAGAAGGTGATACCAGGGAATCATCACGTAATCGTCAATGTGCCCCGAAAGCGGTCCATAAAAAGGTGGGAAAACCACAAAGACGATTCCACCCGGCTTGAGCACGCGCTCGCACTCTAGCAGTACAGCCAGCGGGTCGCGCACGTGTTCGATGACGCTGTCCAACAATACCGCCACAAAAGAATTCGCGGGAAAGGGGAGCCGCGCACCATCCCCGCCTAGGAATTGGACAGGAGCGCCTCGCGCCTCGGAGGCCTGCTTTCCCCAGGCCAGGGATTCTAAATCCACATCCAAAGCAGTCACTTTCATGCCGGCACACGCGTAGGCAATGCTCTTGCCGCCGCGCCCGGTCCCAATCTCTAGCACAGGCGCGTCTTTGATATTGAAAAACCCGGATAGAAATGGGACCGCGCGCCGGCCCTCGTGCACCTGGTACTCTATGTAGGCATCTTGCGAGTCCAGCCGCGCATCCACAGAGTGAACATATTCAGATTCGATAACCGATTCGATCACCATGGTGACTCTTGCCGCCATTACGAGATCATCGTTTGAAACTGCCAAGAACCTCTGCGTACACGTGTTCCATCCCTTCAACCATAGCAGGAATGCTGAAACACGCAGTTATTTTCGCGCGCGCCTTTTCTCCCATTAGCTTTGTCAATTCCGGATTATCGAGCAAGCGTCTCGTCTCGCGCGCCAGGGCGCGATTATCCCCCCGCGGGATCAGGACGCCGTCCTCCAGAGTTGCGGCATTCACCAGGGTCGAATTGGCGCCTACATCTGAGACAATCACCGGTTTGGCAGATGCCATCGCCTCCGCAATCGTCAGATCGTAGCCGTCCGTCCGCAAAGTCGGGTCCAGGAACACGTCACACAGGTTAAAATAGCGAGCGCACTCGGCAAGCGTTTGCGCTCCGACAAAGCGCACGTGCTCTGCAATCCCTTTGGCGGCCGCCAGCCGCTCCAGAGCCGGGCGGTAGCTGCCGTCTCCGACCACGATCAAGCACACCGGAAAATCGGATAACAAGCCCGGCAATATCTCGATCGCGTTCTGTACCCCTTTGTCTTTTTCAAGGCGTGAGAGTGCGAGCAGGACCTTTTGCCCGGAGGAAATGCCTAATTGTTCACGCAAGGCGGTGGCATCGCGCGGAGCGAACAGGTCGGCGTCGATACCGTTGTACACTTTGCGGATATGGGCATCATCCAGGCGGTAGTATTTCTTGTACTTGAAAATATCGGCATCGCTCGTCGCAATGACGATATCGGAACCGCGAATGAACCAGACATCCCGGTAGGCATAGCGATAAAGCAGGTTGAGCGCGACCGCCATGAACCGTGCCGTCCCCACCGGACTCGTCGGCGAGAAATCCGTGTGCCAGCTCGTCGTGAGCACGTCGACGTGGGTCCCGTGAATGGACGTCACCAGCGGCAGTCGAAAATAGCGATTCAGCCCCCTTTTATAAACCCCGTAAGCGCCGACGCTTTGGCTGTGCACAATATCAAAATGTTGATTGGCGTGCAGCTTTTCGAACTGGCTCGCGGCCCCAAACCAGAAAGCGTTGGCATTCCGCCCGGGTGGAGTCCCTTTAAGGTAATAAATCTCCACGCCGTTCACGCTCTCGAGTTCTATCTCATCCGTGCGCCCGCTCGTAATCACGGACACGTGGTGTCCTCTTTGCGCGAGCGCCATGCTGAGCGTGAGAACGTGGTCCTGCATTCCTCCGGGCGAGTGCGCCGGCATGATGCGCGAGAACATGCAAATCTTCATAGGTGTGCAGGACCGGGTACAAACTGCAACGCGTCGCGCCTCACAATCGGTCTCTCCCCAAGAATCTGAAAGCGGTCTCCAATAACGCCTGGCTTTCGGGCGTATGCGTGACGAGTGCGAGTAGAAAGTAAATCACTCCGCCGGCTGCCGCCAATGCCACGCCGGCGCCGCGGGCGAGCCAGGTCGAGGCGTCCAGGGACATGAACTCGAATATCCATACGACCGGAGCAGCGCTCACGACAGCCAGGACTGCGCAGCGGAGTAGAAATCCTGCCAGTTCCCCCAGGCGGATACCGGGAACACGACGTGCGAGAAACCCGATCAACATGGCAACTCCCAGGGTTGTCGTGAGGGATGCCGAAAGTGCAATACCTCCGTGAGCCATTGAGGGAATCAGGAGCAGATTGAGAAGTATATGCAGGAGGACGACTGCCGAGCCAATCACCAGCGGCGTCTTGCCATCGGAGAGGGCATAAAACGTGCGTTGGAGGATATAGACCGCGGCAATCGAGATCAAGCCAATGGCGTACATCGCCAGCGCCTGGGCCGTCATCTGGACGGCGTTCGCGTCAAACCGGCCGCGTCCCAGCAGTAAACCCACAACGGGGACCGCAAAGACCAGCAGGAGCACGGTGAGGGGCGCAAGGATAAAGATGAGGACTCGCAGTGACATCATGATCGTGCGTCCGACGCTCGCCAGATCATTTGTCATCGCCATGCGGCTCAAACTCGGGAAGACCGCAATACCCAGGCTGATACCGACAGAATAAAAAGCCCCCAGGATCGTATTGCCGTACGTCAGGGCGCCAAGACTGCCGGTAGGCAATGCTGCCGCCATGGCCCCATCGATCAATATATTGATCTGGCTGACGATGGCCAGCGCGGTGACCGGAAGAAAAGCAATACCGACCTGGCGCACGGCTGGATGATGCAGATCCATCCGCGCGAAATAGTGACCGCGCTCGCGTTTGAGCTCAAAACTCTGCACCAGCACCTGGAAGAGCGCCCCGATGAGAAAGCCGAGTGCAACCGAATAAATGCCGATAATAGGTGCCAGAAGGATGACCGTGCCAATGATGCCCCCATTCAACGCGAGGAAGATGAGGGCAGGACCTACAAACCGGTCCACCGAATTGAGTGCCGCCATGAGCATATTGAGCAACGCACCCAACAGCAGTGTCGGCATCATGATGACCAACAATGCCGCCGCCAACGCTTGAGTGGACAGCGGCATTCCCATTCCCAGGATCGAAATGATCGGTCCGGCCAGGAGCATACCCAGGAGTGTGAGCGCGCCGGTGATGATCAAAACGATATTGGTAATGACGCTGGCAACATACCAGAATTCATAACGGTCGCCCGCCGTTAAATACTTGGCCAGGGTGGGCATCACCGCCATGGTGATCGCGCTGCCCGCGATAATGTTATTGATGAGCGTCGGCACGAGATACGCAAGCTTGTACGCGTCGATTTCAGCAGACAAGCCAAATTGTGCGCTGACGACGACCTCGCGCAGCAGCCCGCTCGCCTGCCCCAGGACGAGCCCGGCAGCCGTGATCGTCGCAAACGAGAGCACCCGCCGCATCGGTAGAGCGGCTTGCACCTTTCCTTCCTTCACAAAAGATTCCATTCGCTATAGACCATTCCCATCAACAGCCCCAGGAGCATTCCGTTTTGATGCGTCGTAAAGCCGGAAACGGTTAAATTACCCAGAAAAAGTGCCACGATCGCCGCGACCACCCCGATACTCAAGGCTGGTTCGGAACTCGTGCGCACCCTGCGAAATCCTCGTGCCAGCGTCACGGCGAACATCGCTAATAGCGCCGCAAATCCGAATAAACCTGTCTCGACCAGCGCCGCCACATAGCCGCTTTCCGGTGCGGTGTCATTATAGGCGACAATTCCATACCGCAGGGTCCGCATTGGCTCTGTGAACAGGGGCGCATTGTTGAGCCCAAAGCCAAAGAACGGACGCTGAAAGAAAACCTGTACCAAGCCCTGCCAAATCTCCAGCCGCCCAGCCGTGCCCGTCCCTCCCCCTTCACGGAGCAGTAGGAACGTCGCACGCTGTCCAATTAAATCGGCGAACGGTAATATCAGGATAACGGCACCCAACAGGAAAAGGACGCCGAGTGCCACCGTTCGCCCAATCAAGCGGGACTGAACGGGTCGCCCACCTATGCGGTTGGTAGCGCCCAGCACAAGCAGCGTCATCACGCCGCCTGCCAGCGCAAGCGCTCCCGATCCCTTGAAGGTCAGCAGGAGCGCGGCTCCCATCGCCAGTACAGCGGCGAGGAGAGCACCCGTTTTCTTTCCAAACTCATGCCTGCGTCCGCTCATCAAGAGCGCAAGCGCAAGCACCAGGATGGAGGCAATGAAGATGGCGTAATCAATCCCGTTGATAAAAGTACCGAAGGGTGCCGCGCGATCAAAGATAACCCAGTTGAAAGAGAGATCGCCCAATCTCTCAGAAAGCAGATTCGGTTGGTATATCCAACGGCTCACCGGATGCCGCAATAATTCAACCACCGCATCCAGCCCGATCGCATATTGTACCAATCCGAAAAGTGCTTCCAAAACTCCAACGCCGATCAAAAGGCCCACCAGTCGCGCGCGGATCGCCGGCGTTCGCATCACCTGTCCTGCGACCAGCGCCGACCCAAAGACCGGCAGCCAATCGTAGATGCCTTTGAATGCCCCGAACCGGTCCGGCGCCGTGAGTGCTCCCGCGGCCGCGGCGAACACGAACGCGATTGCGAAAAGCATCCAATTTTGCCAGATAAACCGGCGCGCCAGCAGGCGCACAGCGGCGGCGAATACAAAGATAGCGGCACCGCGCAAGGCAAACGCAGAGCCTGGCAGATTGAAATAGAACTGAAAGGGCATTGAGACGGCTATCGCCAGTACTACCCAATCCAACGGCAGGGTCCACGCCCCGACGACGATCAACAGCAATATCCAAACTGTGCTTTGCCATTCCGTGGAGCCGAGCGACGCCAGTGTTCCCAAAGCCAATGCCGCACCGGCGCAAGCCCAAAGGAGCGCGCGCTCCCGCGACGCATTGTCGAGTCCCTTCTTCTCCGGGACCAATGCTTGAGTCAATTCGGTAGTCACGGCGCTCTCAACTGTGACAGTTCGAGTGCAATTTCCCGTAGACCATCGGCGTGCGACTCGAATTCAAGCGCGCGGACTAATTCAGCCCTTGCCTCCTCCGAGCGTCCATGACGCGAATACAATCTGCCCAGCGGCAACAGCAAGCGTGCGTCATTTGGATTTCGAGCGAGACCCTTTGTCAGCCATGCTTCGGCACTCTTGAGATCGCCATCTGACTCCGCCATGTCCGCAAGCGCAACATACGCCGCCGTGTACCACGGAGAATCCTCGACCACTTGCACCAAGAGCGCACTCGCTTGCTCCCGCTCAGAGGGCTGGAGCGCAAGCAAAGCCAAAGCATATCCGGTACGCGGTCGCGCATCCGCCGGGGCGAGCGCGCGCGCCTCTGCAAAAACGCCTAGCGCTTGATTCAATTTACCCTCGCCGGCAAGCACTTCTGCCTTGCGCGAGAGGATGGCGGCAAGCAACTCGGGATCGCGTGTCAGTTCCCGTGCCCGGTCAAGTTCGTCAGACACTTGAGACGTAATGGGCTGATCATGGGAATACCCTTCGGCAAGAACATAATGCGCATCGGCAAGGTTCGGATCGATTAGGGTTGCGATGAAAGAGAGTTCTGACGCCTTTTTCCACTGGTGTGCATCCAACGCGCGGTGTGCCTCTTGCATAAAGAACGTCATCGCACCGGCTCGGCGCCAGTGCTCCAACGCTGCCGTACGGCGCCCCGCCTGCCACTCGGCATTCGCCCACAAATATTCCGTGACCGGGTCCGAACCTGGAGCGCGCGCCTGGTCCAGCACGTCTGCCGCACGCCGCGCGTCCCCCCGCGCCAGCAGCGTTCTTGCCTGTGCGAGAGCCAGGCGGTCCGGATCAGAATACCTCCGTGCCTGGATTAATCGCGCGTCCGCCTCGGCAAGCGCCGCCGAACGATCGGGAGCATCAGGCGGAAGTGCGGCGGCGCGGGCGAGCGCAACATTTGCCAAATTGAGATAGAACGCGCTCGCAGCAGGCGGTAAAAGCAATCCCGCGAAAGCGAGCGCGGCACCCACGACCAGTATCGGGAGTAACAAGCGAACAGACATCTCAGCGCTTTCGGACCATGTACTCGGTGGCAAAGGCACCCAGGACTCCGATCAGCAAACCGAATCCTGCGGCGATAAGAAGATTGCGAGGTAGGTTGGCGGAAACAGGTGCGGCGGGTACCGGGGCGGGGATAGTCGACGGCTTGTATGCATTTGTGGCTAGAATATTCGAGCGTTCCAGATCGCGCGCAAATTCATTGTAAACTGCTTCCGCCGTATCCCGGGCGCGGGTCAAACGATCCAATTCCTGCCGCTTGTCCACTGGCAATGCGGTAGACCGAAGCCCGTCGATATTGTACTCCAGCCCATTTTGCTGCGAAAACTTGACCAGTGCCTGCTCCGCGCCATCCAGCTTCTCTTGCGCCGCCCTCGCCTCGTCGCCGGACGGCAGAATCGTCTGAAGAATGCGCCCGGCGCCTACCTCCGCATACTTGTTCGCGGTGGCGGCAGCCTCCTGTCCATTCCCGCTCCGTGCCGTGATCTCGATCAATGACTTGTCGCTGCCGTTGCTCGCAATTGAAACGGCAGTTTTTGGCGAAACAGCATTGACGACATCCGCGCCCTTCAGGATGGAGATATAATAGCTCGGAGTATATGCCACCGGCAGTCGCCTTGGCGAATCGACGATTACATAATAAGGCGGGACCTGATTCGCGGTTGGAATCGACAGCGTCTCGGGGGCTAGGGCGATAACTGCCGTCGCCTCATATTCCGGCTTGATGGCCAAAGATGCCAGTGCCGCGGCAAGTACCGCAAGGACCGGCATCGCAAGCACTAGCTTCCAGCGGCGAATCAGTACATCCACATAGTCACGGAGATCGTTGTTTACGGTCATTCTATTAAGGACACATTTGGAAACCTAAAACCGGTCCCCCGCTCAGATCGGGCTTTGAGAATTCGCTGGTTTGATTGTTCTCGCGGTCAAACCAAAAGACTCTGGCAAGGAATGGCTCGCAAGGTCCCGGTCCGCGGATCGCCCAGTCTGCGGGAGCCGGCAGTTCGACCCTGCCGGGTGGCAAATCGTTTGCTGCCTTCGAAGTCTCGCCTTTGGAAGTGGACTTGTCCGGTTCGTAGATCTTTATGAACCACCGGTAGGATGCCACTTTGCCGGTGGTATTGAGAAATGTAACATAAAACGTAGGCGGTGAACCGCGCTTAGGTTGCGCCGGGTCCGATCTTATGGAGACCGCATATACTCCCGGCGGCGCCGAAATGGTCGGCGTGGACGGGATGGGCGTTGGCGGGCGACGGGTCGGTATCAAACCCGGTCCCTCTGTTGTCGGGCTAAGGGTTGGGAGTGGCGTAATGCCGGATTCCGTCCCTGGTATGAATGCCTGGCTCGTCGGTACAGGCGTCGAACCGGTGGTCGAAGCAGGTGCCACCGTAATGGAAACCAGCGCCGGGTCGCTGGCAGCACCGGATGCATTGAACGCCCGTACGCTCAAGGTGTGCGTGCCAGGCACTGCTTTCCAGGTTTGGAGGAGAGTGAAGGAAATCTGCCCCTGCGGGACCGGCGGGGCGTCTGAATGAACCGCCGCGCCGTCGACCGATAGCTCGACGCGGACGACCCCGGTAGAATCCTTCGATATCGACTGCACGCTAACATCTTCGCCTTCGCTAAAAACACTGCCGTTTGCGGGTGCTTGAATGCTCACGGTCGGTTTGCTGCCGACTCCACCCACGAGGGTCGTCACATCGCAGGCAAGCAAGCCGAGGCTGGCAATCAGGAGAGTGAGCGTAACAGGTCGAAACAAATGGGTCCGCATGTCGTCTCCTATACGACAATAGGATGGCCAGTTAGGACAAGGGAATATAAAGTAATGGGCAGTGAAACTGGCTGCCCCTGCAATATAGCATACATCCCCAAGGTGAGCAAGTTTTTGGAGGATCGGACCGCAAAATAAAACACCTTCCGAGTGCGGTAGCACTCACTCGGAAGGTCAATTTCCAGCGATCCTGCTCAATCGGCTTGCGTTTTTCTCCGCTCTTCTGCCCTCAATTCACGCCGCAAGAGCTTGCCGACTTTGGACTTGGGCAGCATATCCCGGAATTCGATGTAATGCGGCAGCTCGTAAGGCGCCAAACGCTCACGGCACCACGCCGTCAGGTCGTATGCCGTTACCCCCTTGACATCTTCTTTGAGCACGACGAACGCCTTGATGCGCTCGCCCACATTCGGGTCGGGAATCCCGACGACACAAGACGCCATGACGGCGGGATGTTCCTGGAGAACGGATTCGACCCGCGAAGCGGCGACGCGATACCCTTTGTGTTTGATAACGTCCACAGAACGGTCCAGGAAATAAAGCCAGCCGTTTTCGTCAAGCCGGACCACATCTCCCGTCCTGTACCACAACTCCCCCGCAATTTCCAGAAAACAACTTGCCGTCTCTTCCGGCTTGTTCCAATAAGAACGCACCATATGACGAGAAGAAACCAGGAGTTCGCCGGGCTCGCAGGTAGGCACCTCCTCAAGAGTATCGGCATTGACAATCTTGACCTTCTGGAACGCCACGATTTTGCCGGCTGTCCCTTCCGGAAACGGCTCGCCCGCCGGAGTCAGGGAAATTCCCCCGCAGGTCTCTGTTGCGCCATAGCCCTGATAAATGGGCTTGCCGAATCTCTTGACCCAGCGCCTGCCGATCTCAACCGGCAGGACGTCTCCACCGGAAAAACAGTACCGGAGCGAGTCCAAACGGTACTGATCGAGCCGGTCATGCTCCAAGATCATCCGGTACATGGCTGGCACGCCGAAAAAAGTGGTTGCCCCGTACCGTTGGATGTGATCGAAGGTGGCGTCCAGATTGTTCCGCGGCAGCAGGACCACGGTATCGCCGTGAAGAAGCGCGCCTAGTCCGACCGCTTGCCCCAGGATATGATAGAGGGGTGCTCCTTGGATCAGCACATCCTCGCCCCTGGGTACCAGTTCCTCTCTTGACTTTCTCTGCTCACGCATCGATTCGAGAAACAACGCCTGAGAGATCGGGACACCCTTTGGATGCCCGGTGGTGCCGCCCGTGTAAAGGATTTCGGCCGTCTCCACTGGCGGCTCTTGGGTATGCGGCCGTTCCCCTCCCGCCTCAGACGTTTTATCCCCGTGCGACTCTCGCACCCGTCCTCTCAATAACTGGTCGAAACTGAAAACGCTCTCCCCGAGTTGGAACCTGCCTTCGGGAACTTTGTTCAACGCCTTGGCGAGCATTCGTTTCCAAACCGGCAATACCTGGACCATAGTCGTAACCACGACCCGCTTGATCCTGGTCTCTGAAAGGACCCGGGTGACATATCCAAAGTTCGTGTCCAGGCAGAAAATCGTTTCGGCGCCGCTATCATTGGCAATGTATCGTAAGTCAACGGGAGCATAAAACGGCGTAATCGGGATTGCCACGGCGCCGATTTTTTGCAGGGCAAGCCATGCGATGATCCATTGTGGCAGGTTGGGTAAAAACATAATGGCACGATCGCCCTGTCTTATTCCCAAAGAAAACAGGGAGAGAGCCACTCGTTCGACACACTCCCGCAGTTGTGCATAGGTATAAGTCTTGCCCAAATAAATTAGGGAAACCTTATTGGGTGACTGACCGGCAATATCTTCAAAAACCGGGAAAATGCTCTCCAATACCGAATCTCCAACTTCCAGACTGAAATCCCTTCAAGCAGGTTTGGCGGGTTTGGATGACTACATGCCGAAATAGGCGCTCTTGACCTCGGGGTTGTCCATCAGTTCCTGCCCCGTGCCCGTGACGATGAGCGTTCCATTTTCCATAACATAGCCGCGATCGATAATCGGGAAAATGGGCCGGGCGTATTGCTCGGTCACCAGAATGGTAATCCCCTGCGTGCGAATTTGTTTCATCGCCCTCACAATGTCCGCCTGCATTGCGGGACTCAGTCCCAGCAGTGGCTCGTCTAGCAGCAACAGGCGCGGCCCTGCGACCATTGCCATTCCGATTGCCAGCATCTGCTGTTCCCCTCCGCTCAGCAGCCCGGCGTTGCGATGTTTGAGGCGAATCAGGTGAGGAAAGAATTCATACACAGCCCGGATACTTTGTTGGACCTCTCGCCCTTGCCGCAGATACCCGCTTATTTTCAGGTTTTCTTCGACGCTGCTGTCGCGAAAGACCGGATGCCGTTCTCGACACAGGACAATGCCCTTGCGCACGCGATCGCTTGGTTTGGACTCCAGGATCTCTTCCCCCCTGTAGATAACTTGTCCGTGGACCGTGATGCGTTCTCCCCCCTTGCGCTCCTCCTTGATTTTCAAATCAAGCGTCAGGCCGGCGATTGTATTCATCAGGGTTGTCTTGCCCGCGCTGTTGGATCCAAACAGCCCCACGATCTCACCCTGGCGGACCTCCAGCGTCAGACCGTTGAGAGCCAGGGCATTCTCATAAAACACCGTGAGACTCTTGACGTCAAGCATCGGGTCCGACCTCGGTTCCCAGGTATGCCCTCTTCACAACCTCCAACTCGACAACCTCTGACGGCGCTCCCTCGGCGATCTTTTCGCCGAAATTCATAACAATCACCTTTTTGACGATGCGAAAGAGCTCGCGCAGCCGGTGCTCCACCATGATGAGCGTCGTCCCCTGCTCACGAATCCGTTCGATGAGTGGCAGAATGCTGGCAACCTCCGACATGCTCATTCCGGAGAATAATTCGTCCAGGATGATCACGTCAGGTTCCAGCGCAAGACACCGCGCCAACTCCAGCCGCTTGAGATAGCCGTGCGGGAGGCTGCTCGCCACCTTGTAGGGGACCTGAGAATCGCGTTCAAACCCGACTTCTTCCAGGAGATGGATCGCGACCTCGTCGCGGTTGCCGTAATTCCCCCCTTTGATCTTTCGAACGCGGGGCGAGAACAAGGGAATGATGAGGTTTTTGTACGCCGGCAGGTTGTAAAAGGGCTTGACCATTTGGAAACTGCGTGCGATTCCCAGTCTCACCCGTTCGTAGGGCATCAGGTTCGTGATCTCCCTGCCCCTGAAAAATACGCGTCCCGAAGTCGGGCGCACAAAGCCGGTGATGAGATTGACCAGCGTCGTCTTGCCCGAACCGTTCGGTCCGATGATGCCAAGCGATTCGCCCGGCTGGAGATCGAAACTCACATTATAGACCGCGCCGACTCCCCCGAAACGCTTGTTCAGGTGGTCGACCTTTAGAATTGGATACGGGATCATTCGTCGGTCTCCAGGGACACGCGCCGTTCGAATTGATGATATTTGCGCTGTAGATAGTGAAAGATGCCTTCCGGTACGCCGACGACAAAGACGACCAGGATAATGGAATAGATGACGACCCGCAGGGTTCCAAAATCGCGCAGGATTTCCGAAAGGGGCACGATGATAAAAGCGCCCAGCAGCGCGCCCGCAAAAGTCCCGACTCCGCCGATGATGGCGCCCGTCAGCGGCAGGATCGAATAATCCGTCGCAAATGCAGGCATGCCGACGAATTGGTGCTGGTGCGTCATGAGCGCACCGGCGAACGTCGCCGGCAAACCGGCGATGAAAACGGCTTGCGCCTTGTACCAGTAAATATTAATCCCTGCCGCCATGACGGAACGATCGCTGTCGCGAATCCCTTTCAGCACCAGCCCGTAATCGTCGTTCATAAGGCGGCGAAACCCAAACAGTGTGAGTAATAACACTGCGATGGCAGCGTAAAGGGCGACGGTGATGTCCGGCAGCGGGTCGAGCCCGCTCATTCCATCGGTGCCACCGAGAATCTTGGTTGCTTCGATCACCCTCATAAAGAGAAGCGGGAGCGTCATCGTGATCAACGCGAAATAAATCCCGCGGAGCCGCAGGACAGGATAAAGGATCACCGCGCAGAGGACGGCGCCCGCGACCGTCGCGATCGGGATGCTAAACAGCGGAGAGAGGTGATAGGTAGAGTTGAGAAACCCGGACAGATAACCGCCAACCCCAAAGAACATCGCCTGTCCAAGCGACACAAGTCCAACTGAAGCAAGCAGGTCCCAGGAGAGTGCCAGGAGCGCAATGGAACATGTAATGAGCAGGACCTGGAGCCAATATAACCCGACGACATCTCTTAGCAGCGGAAACACCAACAGTCCGCCGATCAAAAGCACCCTCGGCCCGAGCAAGTACGCCAACTCGCGCCAGGACGAAAGCGCAAAAATGTCATCCGACCGGGCTTTGATACCGCGGTCCAGCCGCTCTATTCGAAATGCCCCGGCCATATCAGACGCGCTCCTCTAATTCCTTGAACTTGCCCAGCAGCCCCGAGGGCTTGACGGCGAGGACGAGCACGATGGCGGCAAGATAAACCACCATCATCCATTGCGGTCCCCAAATGGTTGAGGCGATCACCTGCGAATACCCCAGGACCAGTCCTCCAATGATGAGCCCGACCGTGCTTTCCAGCCCCCCGAGAACGGATACGGCGACCGCGATCAACAGGACTTCGTATCCGATATTGATAGAAATGATTCCCAAAGGCAAAATGGTTAACGCCGCGACCGCGGTCAAGGAGGACCCCAACGCCACACTGAACAACGCCGCCCAATCGGATTCGATGCCGAGCGTCAGCGCCGTGTGCTCGTCTTGCGCAATGCCGCGGAGCGCCAAACCGATCTTGGTGTGGTGTGTAAAGAGCCAGAGCAACACCGCGAGGACCAGCCCCACCGCGATGACAAACACGCGCTGGTAGTCAATCGAAAC
The DNA here is from genome assembly GCA_050257995.1 of Acidobacteriota bacterium. Lineage (GTDB taxonomy): Bacteria > Chloroflexota > Anaerolineae > UBA4142 > UBA4142 > JBLMXX01. Next base: position 13,921 of record JBLMXX010000340.1, read on the forward strand.
TCCGACCAATTGAATTTGACCCTTGATAAAGGGTGGCAGATTGAATTCGTATGTAACAAAGCCCAAATAGCGAAACAGTTCGAGGATCGCAACGCCTACGGCAAAGGTCGAAATCACCTCGGATAGCTCCGTGCCGCGGACTCGTAATAAAATGAACTGGTAGATCAGTGCACCCACAACGCCCGTGACCAGAATGGCGGCAATGATCGCCACTCCGTAAGGCAGTCCAAGGTTGTGCAAGATGAGCCACGCTACAAATCCGGAAAAAAGGTACAACCCGCCGTGGGCGAAATTCGCCACCTTGCTGAGCCCAAAAGTGAGACTAAAGCCGAGCGCGGTGAGGATCAAGATCACACTATTCACTAACCCGTAAACGAGCAGACTCTGAACCATCGGCACGACCTCTGCATAAAAGGAGGGCGAGCTTTGCAGTCGCCCTCCCCTGTTTTCCCTTTCTTACCCTGCCCTATTTGGCGGCGCCGGGCAACTGAATCTTTGCCTCTGCCGCCACCGCCGGGAACACCGGAACGCGGGTGCCAGGTTTGGTCCACTGGAATGCAGCGCCGATCGCGGTCTGCTTCGGATCGAGCCCGTAGACGGCTTGATGGTCTTTGCCAAATTTGATGTGCCCGATCACGCCGTTCATGTCCGTTTGTTCGAGCGACTCTACGAGCTTGTCCCCATCCAGAGTCCCCGCCCGCTCGATCGCCGCCGCCAGGACGTAAACGCTGTCGTACGCGGGTCCCGGTCCGTGACCGCTCATTTTGTTGCGCGCCTCTTCGCCATACTTTTTCGCATAATTGTCGTTGAAGGTCACCGATGCCGGCACGGCTTTGACCGCGAGTGGACCGATCTCGAAAATAAAGTTCAGCATTCCGTCCACTTCGCCGTCAAATGCCTTCCAGGCGGTCCCGGGCGCAACCGGGCTCACAAATCCGGCTAGCAGAGCCGGCACTTGCATCGCCCGCGCTTGCTTGACGAGGACGCCCGACTGAGGCATGTCAAAGATCGGGACGATGACATCCGCCTTGCCATCTTTGGCTTTGGTCAGCGAAGTCGCGAATTCAGACGCGCCGGTCGGATACGAGTCATGCCCCAGGACCGTCCAGCCGTTGTCCTTGAACCATTTCTCCAGCCCGCCGCCGGTGCCCTTTGCCCACGCAACATCTTGATCGATGATATAGGCTTTTTTGAAACCGAGCTCCTTGCCCATAAACCCCATGGTTTCGGAGAGGTACATCACGAGATAGGTGGAGTTTAGCCCAAGCCTGAAGAAATACTTGTACTTGGCGTAATCTTGGGTGACATTCTGCTGGAGGACCGGCGACATGCCAATGGTCGTCAGGTACGGAATCTTGTATTTGGTGAGCAGGTCCATCGAAGCGGGCAGGACCTCGGAGCGAAAAGCGCCGACGACAATGGCATTGAGTTTCTTGTCGAGGATGAGTTTCTCGACGGCTTGCAAAGCGTCGTTCACCGGAATACCGGGCTCCGCTTCGCGTGTATCGATCGATTCGACCTGGAATGGACGTTTGGTCCCACCCACCATCACGCCGCCTTTGGAATTGATTTCCTCGACAGCCATCTTGACGGCATTCAACGAATCACTACCCTCGATGGTGCCCAATGCCGTGGGCACGCCGATGATGATCGGTTGTGCGGCTGGGGCGGATGGCGCGGTGGAGCAGCCCATCACAACGAGTAGCATCAAGACAAATAAG
>JBLMXX010000341.1:0-8415 GCA_050257995.1 Acidobacteriota bacterium
AAGAGTAAGTTGGGCAAATACATTGTTCTAAACCCAAGGAGGGTCAAAATGTCCAAGCACAAGTGGCTCAACCTGGCGATCGCGTTCGTGATTCTGATGGCGTCGGCATCCCAGATCGCCAGCGCGCAGCAGCCGACCACGAACGCGACGATGGCCGTCTCGGCCGTCACTTCCGGGAATGCTGTCGTAGGCGGCAATTTTACGACAGACGTGCAGGTTTCGATCGACACTTCCGGTACGGGATTATTGGGGATCGAACTCTATCTGAACTACGACCCTGCCATCCTGACGCCGAATGACGTCACCACGGCGACGCCCGGCGTCCAACCGGCGGTCTTTCTCACTGATTTCTTTGAATCCGGTCCGACCCCGGCGGCGAATGAAGTGCTTACCGCGGCCGGTATTGCGGCTCCCAACATCCCAATGCCCGGCCGCACGTGCCCGCAGGCCAAGTACCCCTGTATTCACCTATCCATGACCGGCTACAAGGCGCAGACCAAACGCTCCGGCGCCATTGCTCACCTTTCTTGGAAAGGTGTTAGCGCGGGAACCGCCACTTTCGAGATTCTGAGTCCGGTGAGTGGCACGCAGGTTCCTCCGCAGCCGCGTACGGCATTCTCAGATGCCAATGGCTTTTTGATCCCATTGAACTCGGTTTCGGCATCGGCAGTGACGGTCCAGGCCGCAACTCCGACCCTCACGCCGACGGCGACTGCCACATTGACCTCCACGCCGGGTCCGACGGTGACCGCCACCGTGACCGTCACGCCCACCACGGTGATTACACCCACGCCGACCAGCCCGGCGGGAGCAGGTCGGACCGGAGGCATTGTATCGCGGCAGGGTGTTCCACCCGGTGTTCCCAATACCGGTACGCAGGGCTGCACACGAGTTGACGTGACCAATGCCGGCCAACCCCAAATCCTGGCGTCTGCCTTTACGTTAATGGCCGCCAGCAGCATCACCACGACCTTCCCGGCAGAGGTTAATACGGCGGGTGGTTTTATCGTCGCCATACCGTCCGGGTCCGGCACCTATACCGTCCGCGCATCGTATCCCGGTTATCTGGCGGCGGAAAAGACCGGCGTCGCCGTATCGAACAATGCCACGGTGTTGGTCGGTCCAACCAAGTTGAGCGCCGGTGACGTGAACGGCGACGGCGCGATCAACATTCTCGACATCGTGATCATCATCGGCAACATGGGCACATCGTCCGCGCCCATAGGGTCATCGGCGCAGTCGTGCAGTGCGCTTGCCGGTACGCAGTTCAACGGCTCGACGACCCCGCCCACCGACAGTGCCGTCGACCTCAATGACGATGGCATCATCGACATCAGCGACTTGGCAATTGCCGCCGGCAACTTTGCCCAGTCGGCTCCGACGAATTGGGCTCCATAGTAATTCAACTGCAAGTCTTGCTGGGCTAGAGACCCTTCGGGTTTTCAGAAACCCGAAGGGTCTTGGAAGCACGACCCTGTAACAGGAGGAAGATTATGGGTATACGTTCCAACCGCGCTCGGTATTTTTATATCCCGGCAGTCGTCGCGGCAGCGCGCGGGATAGCCGTCGCTCTCGCGCTGGTTTTCCTCACTTATCTCTCCGCCGCCGCATCGACTCAAGCCGGAGCCACCGTCAAGGTCGATCCGGCAAGCAGTGCGGTCCCGGTTGGCGCGACGACCGTCGTGAATGTGCGGATCGAGAATGTCAGCAGTCTTTCCGGCGCCGAAGTGCATCTCGCCTACGATCCCGCTCTGCTCGGAGTGCAGCAGATCGAAGGTGGTGGTTTCCCGGCGCCCGACTTTGTCGCGCAGAGCAAGTATGGCGAAGGAAAGATCGACTATGCGATCGCGCAGATGCCCAAGCAGCACAGTCCGGCTAACGGCAGCGGAATCATCCTCAAAATAACGCTGCAAGGAAAAGCCAACGGCGTCTCGCCTCTGGATATCAAAGGCGTGATCCTGGCGAATCCGTCAGGCAAAGCGATTCCGGTGGGTTCGCAGGGTGGTCAGGTTGCCGTGGGGACAGGGGCGCCGTCTTCGACCTCTGCCAACGGTAACGACTGGCTGCAGCCGCTGCGATCCTTTGTGGATTGGCTTTCAAATCTGTTCGGACTCCACTAAACACCACCTCGATCGATATCCGGCACATCGAATCGAGTGATTGAACGACTTTCAGCCAAAGGAGACCGTCGTGCTAAAGCGTGTTGATCCCATGCTATTGCTCAAGCGTCATCCCCGGACTGCGGCAATACGCTGCATAATCGCTGCACTCCTCGTTGGTGTGATCGTTACTCTCACGGCCGCGGCAGGTGTGCAGGCACAGGGGGGAGCGACTGTGCGAATTGATCCGTCGACCGGCAATGTCACCGTGAACGCGACGACCGTGGTCAATGTGCGCATTGAAAATGTCAGCAACCTTGCCGGCGCGGAGATTCACCTCACCTACAACCCGTCCATCGTTCGCGTCGAATCGATCCAGGCGGGAGGCTTTCCGCCGGCTGATTTTGTGGCGCAAAGCAGTTTTAGCAACGGCAAGGTCGATTACGCGATTGCAGTCTTGCCACAACAGCACCAACCCGTCAGCGGTAGTGGGACTCTGCTCCAGATAACGCTCCGGGGACTGGCGTTGGGACAGTCGCCCTTGAACTTTACATCGGTAATCCTGGCGGCTTCGGGTGGAACGCAGATCGCCTCCACCTCCCAGAATGGCACTCTCGTCGTAGGGCAGGGTGTGCCACCGACCACCGGGTCACCCACGACGACCCAACCGTCTCTCACGCCAACGGCGACGCGGCAGCCATCGGCAACTCCACAGCCCGGTGTTGCCGCGCTCAGCATCGTCCCTTCGACTCAGGCGCTCCAGCTCAACGCGAGCGGCACGGTGACGGTGCGGGTTGACAACCCGGTTGACTTGTGGGGCATCGACGTGAGAGTGAGTTACGATCAGGCGATCGTCGCGTGTCCAAATCCTCCGACTCAGGGAACGGTCCCCCAACCGGACATTGTCGCCACCAATGCCTGTACGAACAGCCTGGTCCAATACGCCGTCACAGAACGAGCCCCGACTGCTCCGGCGAACAGCAGCGGCACGGTCTTTCAAGTGACACTCCAATGCGTACGGGCAGGGACATCGCCGCTGAATTTCCAGGTAAACAAACTCGTCGATCGAAATGGACGTGACTTGCCGGTAACTGTCACGAATGCGCAGATTACCTGCCAGACCGCGCCTCCGCCGACGGCGACGTATACGCCGACGCCACCTCCGTCGCCAACCGCCACGCCGTCGCCGACGGTGCCGCCGCTCCCCTCCGGTCAGATTCTTGGCACTCACTATGTGTTGTACGGTGAGACGTTGTTCTGCATCGGACGCGCTTATGGAGTCTCGCCCTGGTCGATCGCCAGCGAAAATGGGCTGTACAATCCAAACTTTCTGACCGTCGGTCAGAAATTGGCGATCCCGAATGTGCCGTGGCAATCACCTCCCGGTCCCGTGTGTGCGCGGCAATTCGGCGGCGGGGGGCCTCCACCACCGCCCGTGCCACGTCCTCCGCCAACCGGGTGCCGGGCAAGTTATCTCGTGCGGTATGGGGATACCTTGTTCTCCATTGCGATGCGCTATCGGACGTGGGTGGGAGCCATCGCCGCGGCGAACAACCTCTACAGTCCAAATTGGATTTTTGCCGGGCAGTGGCTGTGTATCCCGTATTACAATTCATATGGGGGAGTAGACCCATAATATTGCGTCTCTCCTCAATACCGCGTTAGACAGAGGCGATGCAATGCGTATAATATAGGCATGGCATCGCCTCATCTCTTTCTGCTCGGCGCGCCCAAATTTGAGTTGAATCGCAAGCCCGTCACGCTCGGCGCCGCAAAAGCAGTCGCGCTCCTCGGCTATCTCGCCGCGACTGGCGAGCTCCAGTCGCGCGAGCGTCTCCTGGGACTATTATGGTCCGAGAGTTCCGAGGACGCCGCCCGCAAGAACCTCCGCAATACCCTCTGGTCGATCCGCAAAGCCCTCGGCGACGATATACTAAATGCCGGGGATGACCACCTCTCCATCGATAAATCCACCTGGGTCGACGTCCGGGAGTTTGAGAAACTCTCAACTCCCACTGCGCAAGACCCCGAACCCGCCATCCGGTTGTACCGGGGCAATTTGTTGGAAGGCATAGAGATCGCCGACGCACCGGAATTTGAAATCTGGTTGACGGGTGTGCGCGAGCGATTGGCACAGTTGTACTCGCGTGCTCTCTCGACCCAGGTCGAGTCCCTGCGCGCCCGCGGCGATTGGCATGGCGTGATTGATATAGCGCACCGGGCGCTCGCACATGACAACCTGCAAGAGCCGATGTATCGCGCGCTCATGGAGGCACACGCGCGTCTGGGCGAGCGCGGCGAAGCGCTGCGACACTATGATACGCTCCAATCCACGCTCGAGCGCGAGCTTGGGGTCGAGCCCTTGCCCGAAAGCAAGTCTCTGCGAACGGCAATCCTGAAGGGATCGATCCTGCCCGTGGATGTGACCGCCGCGGTCCCGGCGACCCGTCCCGTAGCCGTCGGCGAACAAGCGGCGCCCGAGGCAACCTCTGTGTCGAAACTGCCGTCCACTTTTACACCCGGTGCCCCTTTTATCGGGCGGAGGGCAGAGTTGCTCCTCCTCGACCGGGAACTGGAAATGGCAAAGGGGGGGCATGCGAGGATAGCGCTTTTGACCGGCGAAGTGGGGATTGGCAAGTCGCGCCTCTGGCGGGAGTGGTCTGGCATGGTGGGATCGGAGGTGACCGTCCTCGAAGCGCGTTCGCTCGATTCGACGCAAACCCTACCCCTTGCGCCGCTCGCGGAAATGTTCAGGCACCCGGTTCTGGCGCAGCGTCTTTTTCAACCCTCCACGCCGGTTTCTCCCATTTGGCTTGCCGAAGTCGCGCGCCTTTTGCCGGAACTGCGGGCCAGTCTGCCGAATTTGCCCACACCCGCGGCACTGCCCCCCGACGAGGAACGGCGCCGCCTGTTTGAATCTTTTACGCAGTGCCTGCTGGCGCTAGGCGGGCGCCCGCTGGTCTTGCATTTTGACGACATTCATTGGGCGGACCGTGCGACCCTCGACTGGCTCGATTACCTCCTTCACCGCTTGCGCGACCGGTCGCTGCTGCTCGTCGCGGCATATCGCCCCGAGGATGCCGCGGGTCCCCTCGTTCACCTATTGGCTGGTTGGGGACGCGAAGGTCTGGTGCAAAAAATCCCGCTGGCGCGTTTGACGCCCGCCGAGTCGGCGGCGCTGGTTGCTTCATTGGGCGGCAACCCGGACGTCGCCGATAAGGTTCAAGCGCAGAGTGCCGGTAATCCTTTCTTTCTGATCGAGCTTTATCGCGCCGCGCCTACCGATATTCCGCCGGTTCTAAGTGAACTTGTACGCGTGCGGCTTGATCGGTTGCCGGGCACTGCCCAGCAAGTGCTCCAGGCCGCCTCTGTGCTCCAGCCGGATTTTGATTTTGCAACTCTGCGGCGAACGAGTGGCCGGAGTGAAGAAGAAACATTGGAAGCGCTGGACGCTCTGTTGGACGCTTCGGTAGTTGCCGAGCGCGATGGTCATTACGTTTTCACTCACCCTCTCATACCGGCTGTCGTGGCAGGAGGGTTGAGCGGTGCGCGACGCTCCTTTATTCACCGCCGCGCGGCGGAGGCGTTGCAAGTGACCAACGCAGGCCGGTTGGCAGAGGTCGCCGGGGCGCTGACGGGTCACTATGAGCAGGCGGGGGATACTACGCACGCCGCCCACTTTGCCGAGATGGCCGCTGAACACGCTCTGGAACTCGCGGCGTCGGCGGAGGCGATTGCCTTTTATCGGCAAGCCCTTGCACTCGAGCCAACTCCGGCCCGCCAGATGGGGCTGGGACGCGTGCTCCTCCGGCAGGCCGAACTGGAAGAGGCGCGCGCTGCCTTTGAGTCCGCCCTGCGAGGGTTTGAGGCTGTGGGTGATCGCCGCAGCGCGGCGCGGGCGGCGCTGAAAATTTCTGAAACGTTCTATCCCTCCGGCAAGTTTGAGGAGGGCAGGCAGTGGATCGTCAAGGGAATGGATTTGACCGAGGGCGAGAATGATCTCGAGTCTGATGCGCTGGCGCATATTGCCCTGGGTTCAGCGCAACTCGGCGATCCCAAAACGATTGTCGAGGGAGAAAAGAACCTGCGCGAGGCGGTGAGGCGCGCCGAGGAAGGTCAATTGCCGGACCTCGCCGCACGCGCAAGTTTTTCCCTGGGCAACTTGCTCGCGGAACGTGGTGACCTGGACCGCGCCCTCAACGCATACGCCGAAACCATCCGGTTTGCGGAGTTGGCAGGCAACGATTTTCAGGAGACGCTCGGGCATAACAATCTCGCCTATCATGCCATGCTGCTTGGCGATCTCGCCACTGCCCACGCGGAGTTGCAAGCCGGGCTGGCGCTCGCGGAGGCGCATGCCCTGCGCCTGCCGCTCCAGCATCTCTACAGCACGCGGGGTGAGCTCGCGCTGGCGGAGCAAATGTGGAACCAGGCGGAAGAATGGTTCCAACGCGCGCTGGTCGAGTCGGAAAAGAACAGCAACCCGCGCGAGATCGCGAATGATCGCGCAAACCTGGGGTTGGCTGCACGCGGGCGCGGTGACATGGACGGCGCCGTGATGCTGCTCGAGTCCGCGCGGGACTCGGCCGCCCGGCTCACGGACGCGCACCTGCAAATCAAGATCCACTTGTGGCTGGCGGAGCTTTATCTCCAGCGGGGTGAGCGCGCCGCCGCGAGAGAGTCACTGGCTCAAGCCAGGCAACGCCTGAAGGGGATCGCGCGCAAGCGGCTGTCGGAGTGGGCTGACGAGCTGGATGGCAAGTTACATGCCGCGGGGTAAAGGGACTCGACAATCATTTGGATCAGGCAGAGGGAGGTGAAATTGTCTGCCATATTTGACACTCCCATTCGGACCGGGGCACTAAACCTGGACCGCGTGCTGGCTGCCGGGCGACCGGTGGTGCTGGCATTTGAAACACCAGAGTGCGAACCCTGCCGCGCCCTGGAACCAACCTTGAAGGAACTCGCCCGCGAGGTGGCGGGACGCGCTTTGATCGTCGTCGTGGAAGATGCCCGTGAAGGCAATCTGGCAGCGCGCTTTCGCTTGACGCGAGTGCCTTCTCTGGTCTATTGGCAGGATGGGCGCGAGGTGGCTCGCATCGAAGGCGCCACCGACAAATCCTCCTGTCGCGCTTTTCTCGAATTTCTGCTCGGCTCCGGCGCACGACCCACACCCGCCAGTGGTCCCAGCATTCCATTGGGTGGAGCAAGCCCACAACCCCCGCAGGCACCCCCGGAAGGGGGCAGGCGATCGGCGCCAGAGGGCAAACCGGTTGTGGTGACCGACGCGACTTTTGATTTACAGGTACTGCAATCGACATTGCCGGTGCTGGTGGATTTTTGGGCGCCCTGGTGCGGTCCGTGTCGTATGGTGTCGCCCATCGTAGAGGAATTGGGACGCCAGTATGCGGGTCGCCTGCGCGTCGCCAAGGTGAACACGGATGAGAATCCCGCGCACGCGGGCCGTCTGGGAATTCAGGGGATTCCAACTCTGATCTTTTTCAAGAACGGGCGCGAGGTCGATCGAATTGTGGGCGCCGCTCCCAAACCGACGCTCCAGAGTCGCGTGGAGCGCGTGCTGAAGGAGGGATGAAGGATGAAGGATGAAAAATAAGTTGTCATCCTTCATCCTTCCGCCTTCATCCTTCAAATTGGTGCGTTCCAAACCGCGTGAGAATGACAGCGCCAAGCCCGATCAATCCAACGCCCAGCGCGACGAGCCAGCCGATCACCGGCACTGCGCCCAGCAGCGCCAGCAACAGGACCCCGAGTGCCACAGCCACAATTGGCGCGCGCAACGATTCGCGAGCCTGGACCGCCTGCAGAACTTTATCCCCGATTAGCCATCCGAGCGCGATCCAGCCAAAGAGCCATGCGAGCGTCAGCGCGAATGGCAGAAGCAGTGCGGCGGGGATTGTCACAATGAGCACGAGCAAGAGCACAAAGAGCGGCAGGGCCGCGAGCACGGTCAGGCAACCCACGCCCAGACTCGGCAGGGCCGATTTCTGTGCCGTTTCGCTGATCAGGCGGGCTTGGTTCGGCATAAACACGACGACCAGTGCGCCCAGCGCTGCCAGCGCCAGCGCGGTCAAGAGGCTGTGCACAAATCCCAATGCTATCCCGTCCAGTGCTCTAAAGGGCCATTCTCCATATTGGAAGGGCTCGCCCGTATAGGGTCCCTGGGCAAAGGCGGGTGTTGCCGCAAACGCCACGACGAGCAGCGCGATAAGCAGTGCAAACCAACGTTTCATTTTAATCCTCCGACGAATCCTTTTAGAGACTCTCCTGTCCCCCATTCGATATACGCTCAAGTCTA
>JBLMXX010000342.1:0-3984 GCA_050257995.1 Acidobacteriota bacterium
AAAACCTCGGCGTTGTGCGTGGGATTACAGTGCGATCCCGCAGCGTGCTGGGCAACATGGTCGGTGGACTCCAAGCCGTATTTGGCGGGAACATTACCATTTACACGGAATTGTGCGAGCATGCACGCTCCGAAGCGTTCGAATTGATGATGCAGCATGCGCAGCAGTTGGGCGCGAATGCGATCATTGGCGTACGATATGACGCGAATGACGTAATGGAAGGGATCACGGAGGTGCTGTCATATGGCACCGCCGTTGTGATGGAACGGGCATGATCTTCCTTGTCCTGCTGGATCGATCGGTTTGGTTCTGATGCCAAGCAGTGCTATAATCCTCTTCAGGGCCTGAGGTTCGGATCTACCGCCCGCTTTGGCATGTTCCAGGGCGGGCGCTGTTTTTGTCCGTGAATTTTATAGTGAGGTGTTTGACGTTGTGAGTCTGTTCCATTGGTCAATCGCGCCGGTTGACGCCACGCCGGTCGAGCGCAAGAATTTCCTTAATGTCCAAGTAGATGCGATCGGGGTCGGTCTGGCAAGCGCGGCTGCCCCTTTTCTGCCCGTATTTCTCACCCGGCTCGGCGCCAGTAATCTCCAGGTCGGCTTGTTAACTTCTATGCCCGCCATTACGGGCTTGTTCCTGGCGCTTTTGGTCGGTCGATTGTTGCAGACCCGCCGCCAAATCATCCCCTGGTTTAGCGGCGCCCGGTTCCTGGTCCTTTCGTGCTATGCGCTGACGGGGATAGTGCCGTTTTTCGTCCCGCGCGATTATGCGGTCCCGGCGGTGCTTGTCATCTGGGCTTGCGCGACTTTTCCGCAGATCATCGTGAACGTCGGGTTCTCGGTCGTCATGAACGCCGTCGCAGGACCCCAGCGCCGGTATGATCTTATGACGCGTCGTTGGTCGATCTTGGGCTTGACTACGGCAATCACTGTGGCTCTGGTAGGGCAGTTGCTCGAGCTGCTGGATTTTCCTTTAAATTACCAGGTTGTGTTTATGGCGCTCTCGGCGGGCGGGCTGATCAGCCTGTACTTTTCTAGCCACATCGACCTTCCGGACGCCGTGCCGCCTCCGCCGACTACCGGGCGCTCTTGGTCCGAACGATTCAGAGGGTATGTCAATCTGGTCCGCGGCGAGCCTGATTTTGTCGCTTTTACTTCAAAAAGATTTGTATATCATACGGGCTGGCTGCTAGCGGCGCCCCTCATCCCCCTCTACCTGGTGCGGGACGTCCAGGCCAATGATGCATGGATCGGGATGATCAGCACGATCCAAACGGCAATCGTATTGATCGGGTATCCACTCTGGTCAAGGCAATCGCGGACGCGCGGATCACGCTTTGTATTGCTGTGCACGATCCTGGGTATGTCCTTCCATCCGGTGCTCACCGCGCTCACTCATCAGGTGGAATGGATCGCACTATTTGCCGGGCTCATGGGGATTTGCCAGGCGGGAATTGACCTGGTCTTTTTCGACGAACTGATGAAAACCGTGCCCTCAGAATACAGCGCAACCTTTGTAGCCGTCGCACAAAGCGCCCAATATGTTCCGACCATTGTCGCACCTCTTTTAGGCACGTTGCTGGCAGACCAAATCGGTCTGGGCGGCGCTCTGATCGTGAGTGGTCTAGTGCGACTCATTGCATTTGGCTTGTTCGCTTTGCCCGGAAAGGCACCCGCGGTGAAAACGCAAGGATTTCAGCAATACGGTGCGGTAGGAAAATAGGAGCGGCCGGTATACCGGGGAGAGTCGACGGGAGACCGAGAAGGGATTTCGTTTGACGAAATACAGAGCACCCAACATCATAATTGGAGGACCCAATGTCTGACCAAAAAATCTTGTATCTCTCGCAAGCAGAGGTAGCCTCGCTTGGCGTTAGCATGCGCGAGATTATTGATACGCTGGAGGCGGCCTTCCGTGAGCATGGTAATGGTCGCGTCGAGATGCCGCCTAAGCCAGGCATCCACACTCAACCGGATGCGTTCATCCACGCCATGCCCGCTTTTATTCCGGCGCTTCATTCTGCCGGCGTCAAGTGGGTGAGCGGGTACCCGGATAATTGGAAAAATGGTCTGCCTTATATCAGCGGTCTGCTTATTCTCAACGACGACATGACCGGTATACCGTTGGCGATCATGGATTGTAGTTGGATCACGGCGATGCGTACCGGCGCGGCAACGGCAGTGGCGGCGAAATACCTGGCGCGCCCAGATTCACACGCGGTGGGCATCCTGGGCTGCGGCGTGCAGGGGCGCAGCAACCTCGATGCGCTGAGAAATGTCTTGCCATTGACTAAGGTGGTTGCCTACGACGTCTTGCCCACTGCGGTGAACCGATTTGTGGATGACATTCACGGCTGGAATATGGAAATTGTCAAGGCGCAAGACCCACGCCAGGCGGTCGAGGGGATGGATGTCGTGGTCACCGCGGGACCCATCCTGCACAAGCCACACGCGACCATTAAGGCGGGTTGGTGGAAGCCGGGGACGTTCGCTTCACTGGTGGATTTTGATTCATTCTGGGAAGGCGCGGCGATGAAAGAGGCGAACAAGTTCTGCACGGACGACATTCCACAATTGGAGCATTATCGCAGCATCGGCTACTTTCAGGATATTCCGCCGATCTACGCCAGTCTCGGAGAGTTGGTAGCAGGCAAAAAGCCAGGGCGCCAGTCGCCGCAAGAGCGCACCATCGCGTGCAATTTGGGACTGGCATTGGACGATATGGCGGTCGCGCCGACCGTTTACCGCCGTGCCAAAGAGCGCGGCGTTGGCACTTGGCTGCCGTTATAACTTGGGTTGTTGTGCTAGAATGCGCAGAATTGTGCGCCACACTTTTCTTGACATGAGGTCTTATGGTCCACCAAGGCGGACTCAAGCCACTATCCGATAAGGGGAAATTCTTGACGGAATCGGTCATCCGCGAAATGACACGCCTGGCGAACCTGCACGGCGCGATCAACCTTGCGCAAGGCATGCCCGATTTCGAAACGCCGCCGGAACTGCGGCAGGCGGCAGAGCAGGCAATTCAGAACGGCTACAACCAGTACGCCATCACCTGGGGTGCTCCGGTACTGCGTCAAGCGATTGCGGACAAGGCGCGGGCATTCAACGGCATCACCGCGGATGCGGATGACAATATCACCGTGTGTTGCGGGGCGACCGAATGCATGATGGCAACCATGCTGGCGCTCATCAACCCCGGCGACGAGGTCATTGTGTTTCAGCCGTTCTATGAGAACTACGGTCCGGACGCAATCCTCTCGGGTGCCAAACCGGTGTGGGTTTCCCTTCGCCCGCCCGAGTGGTCTTTCGATCCGGATGAACTGCGCCGCGCTTTTAGCCGGAATACCAAAGCCATCATCGTCAATACGCCCAATAACCCGACCGGCCACGTCTTTACGAACGAGGAATTGTCCCTTATCGCCGAGTTATGCCAGGAGTACAATGTCTACGCGCTGACGGATGAGATTTACGAGTACATCATTTACTCTGACAAGCCGCACATTAGCATTGCCACCTTGCCTGGAATGGCGGAGCGGACCGTGACGATTAGCGGACTTTCCAAGACCTTTAGCGTGACCGGCTGGCGGTTGGGATACTGTATTGCGCCGCAGGGAATCACAGATGGCATTCGCAAGGTCCACGACTTTATGACTGTGGGGGCTCCGCACCCCTTGCAGGTCGCGGGAGCCGCGGCGCTCGCCTTCCCATCCTCGTACTATAAGCAATTGCGCGATGATTATGCGCGGCGGCGCGAAGTGCTCGTTTCTTATTTACGCGAGGCAGGCTTTCAGTTCTTCAAGCCGGAAGGGGCGTATTATGTGATGACGGACATCACACCGCTTGGTAGAGACAACGATGTCGAGTTCGTGAAATGGATGGTGAAAGAGATCGGTGTCGCCGCAGTGCCGGGCAGTAGTTTCTATGCGCCCCCTGAACTGGGCCGGACCAAGGTCCGCTTTATGTTTGCCAAGCGAGAGGAGAC
>JBLMXX010000343.1:0-3382 GCA_050257995.1 Acidobacteriota bacterium
TAGGATGATGCGAACACGGACATCATCGATCCAATATTGATGATTTTACCGCCGCCGACACGCACCATATGGGGATAAGCCGCCTGCGAACAAAGAAATGCGCTGGTGAGATTGGTATCCATCACCAGATGCCAGTCCTGCGCTGTCAGGTCTTCAGGTTGCTTGCGAACGCTTGTCCCTGCATTATTGATAAGGATATCGAGACGTCCAAATCGCTCGACGGCACGCTGGACTGCCTGATGACAGGATGCCTCCTTCAGAACATCCAGATCCACAAACTCGGCCTGGGCGCCGAGCGAACGCAACTCTGATAAAGCTGATTGAGCCTTTGTCTTGTTTCGTCCCGCAATGACCACCGAAGCACCGGCCGCGGCCAATCCCTTAGCCATGCCAAGTCCGATTCCGCCATTCCCGCCGGTTATAAAAGCGACCCGCTTTTGTAAGTCGAAAATTGTCATCGCAATCTCCCGTTCGATGCCCCGGGACTCTGGATTGGGAGTCGATACAAGACAATGCTTTAGCAGTTGGCGGCGTCTTGTCTTTACGCGGGGTCCAGTTTGGGTTGAGGAGAGACGAATTTCTCGCTGAGAAACTCGTAGAGCATTTTGGCGCCCACTCGTGCGCGCTGGCCGAGCGTTACGGTGGCCTGCGATCCGACCACGCAGGCTTCCCGCTGCCGCTCGCAGAAATGCTGGATGTCTGCCATCGCACCCTTGGCCACCGAGAAGGCTTCGCTCGCATTGACCTGCGACTTCGGCACGGGCTGCGAGCCGCCATTTGGCAGCAAGACCAGAACGACGCCCAGCCAGAATGTTATTCGCAGGAGGAACCACATAACCCACCTCTGTTTTCCAGCGGTATAACTGCCTCATCTGCGGCCTTACAAGAAACCTCAATCGTGAGTGCGAGGGTTGCAAAACTCCTATATGTTCAGCGTGAAGTCGCCGTGGCGATCGCCGGCGCCGGATCGCCCAGCGAAACCCATACGTTGGGATTGGATTGCGATTGGCGCTTGACGAAGCGGTATCCGGTCTCCGACCAGAGCAGGATGTCCTCATTCTGATTGTCGAGGACATAGTCTCCCTTGTCGGTGACCACCGTCAGTGCGGCATGTGTTTTGTTCTCCTTGTCGCGCACCACAGTCACGAGCAGCGCCCCGCGAGGCCATCCGAACTGGATCAGCATGCGGCGCTTGAGCAGCACGTAGTCCTCGCAGTCACCATAACCGTCATCCGGGTAAGACCAGCGTTCGACGACGCCCCAGTGTTCAAGATCGGTCAACGGCTTGACGGTCTCGTTGACCCACTTGTTGACGTGAACCAATTCCACCCACGCCTCTTGTGTGAGAGCAATGTCTTGCGGTGCCCTCGTGGTTCCGACGCACTCGTCCGATTGCCGCGCACAGAATTCGACCCATCCGGGTGGCGGCTGCGTGACCGCGGAGACCAAAACATGGGCGGGCTGCTCGGGTCCGGCAACGGCCGGGGGCGGGGCGATCGCGCTCGCCGCGAGTGCGGCGATTAAAACCGTTCCCAATTTCACGCTCAAGACTTTGGAGCTCAAGGTGGTGCCCATCCATTCGACCCCGAATGTGACTTCGGCCCGAGCAATGGCTTTCGCTCGGCGACGCTGGAAAACCCGCGCAACAAGGTGCAGAATTGCCGAGGGTCACGCTAGCTCATCGTTAAAAAAGAGTTAACAGCGCCAGGTGGCATGGCCATTAACATTAAAAAATCAAGGCTAGCGGCGATGTCTTTGCAACCCGGCAACAAGCGTTGAAATCCTATTGTATTGCCGAGCTTCATACTGACCCGGCAAGCCGAGAGACGCTCCATCGTAGCGGCTCAATTGAGTATGGAAGGGCGGAACAACATCCGCCCGCTTCGTGAGGAATATCCATGAGAGCAGCAAAAGGCATCCTGGCGCGACTGCCAGCTTCACTGGCGATATGCGCAATAACAGTTGGCGCACACGCCGCCGATGATGGTCTGATCACCAAATCGAGCGCTGATCGCGCGACAATCCATTTCGAAATCGAGATCAACCACGGGCGGGCGGCAAAAGCACCAAGTCAGCCCGCCTTCGGCAGCCCCCGGCGAATGATCTCATCGGCGAGGAACGGATAGAGGTCGTGGACCGTGTAGACTTGGGTCGCGCTCGTATCTCGCCAGTTTGCGCCAAATGCGGCAAGGCGGCGCTCCATCTCACCGAGAACGAATCTAGCCTTGTCCCGAAGACCTTCTGGACTGACGTCACCCCGCCGTACACAGCGATCTTGATAGCTGCCCTGCCCTTCGGGGGCCTCGCCGCTCCCGGCGATTACGATGCTCGGCGCATTATTTGAGTCAGATCGAACGGTATACGAGAATGCATAAAACGAAGGCACCTCCGGCGGATTGATCCCCGGGCAAACATTACTGCGAGCCACCGGATTAACGGCACCGTCGAAGATGCTCCATTCCGATAGCGTTCTTACGTAGACTTTGTTGAAAGCGCGAAAACCTTGTTCAGTGAACGGCGCCGGTGAACGCAATTCACAAGCGCAAAATGCTGTAAGGGGCCGCCCAGTGTTGCGTATCGCTTCAGCGGTCAATTCGAATCCACGCACAAGAGACATCGGCTGGCGAAATCGAACCCGATGTATTTGATATCCGCGCAATGCCGCTACTCCCCCTGAGTATTGGAATGACCCGGGAATGAATCGATAACCGCCCGCAGCGAATTCAAGTGTGGTGGTCATGCTTGCTGCTCCTAGAGTTCACCCAGGTATGCTTCGCGCACCTTAGGATCTCTCGATACTGTGTCGGCTGGACCTGACAACGCTATTCTGCCGCGATCGATGACAAAGGCGCGGCTGGATAATTCCAGAGCGGCAAGGACGTCCTGCTCAACTAGTAGGATCGCGAGCTCTCTTGCGCGTCTAATCTTTACCAGTGCTGCACTGAGTTGTTCCTGAGCACGAACCGGCCAGCGTATTGGCCGAACTCAAGCGTGAGATGGGCCCGATCGCCTTTTCGGCCCAGTATCAGCAGAGCCCGATTCCGCCTGGCGGCACCATCATCAAGCGCAAATGGCTCGTGCCTTATGATGAAATTCATCATCAGGCTGGCGACCGCATCATCCTCAGCTGGGACATCGCGCTAAGCGAGGCTGAAACTGCGATTATTCCGCCTGTGTCGTGCTGCTGCGGCGTCAAGAAGTCTTTTACATTATGGAGGTGGTGCGCGGCCGCTTTCCGTTTGACTTGCTCAAACGCAAGGTCATGGAGGTTAAGCCGCGCTATGGTTCGTCCACACTATTGATCGAGGATTCGCCGATCAGTCGCGGCCTCATCCAAAGCCTGCGCGAGCAATCCATCAACGTCACAGCTTACAAGCCCGAT
>JBLMXX010000344.1:0-5756 GCA_050257995.1 Acidobacteriota bacterium
GGCTCATACGATTGCAGGAGTTTCATGTAATTGGCGCGCTCGAAAGCGGCGGGCTCGGCGACCGCGCGCTGGCACATGCTCCCGCGCATCTGGCGGATCGATTCGTACTCGTGGTCCTCCATCCATTTGGTAAGGTCGGCGAGGACGCCGCGCAGGTGATCGATCCCGTGCTCGAGCAGGGCGGACGTCATCATCGCGACGTTCGCGCCCGCCATCATCGACTTGAGCACTTCGGTCGCGTTGTGGACGCCGCCGGTGATGGCGAGGTCCGCCTGCACGCGTCCGTACAAGATCGCCGTCCAGCGCAGCCGCAGGAGCAGTTCGCTGGGCGTGCTGAGCGCGAGGTCCGGCACCACGTCAAGACTCTCGAGATCGAAATCGGGCTGGTAAAAGCGGTTGAAGATGACAAGCCCGTTCGCCCCCGCCTGGTCGAGGCACTGGGCAAAGTTCGCAAAGGCGGTGAAATAGGGACCGACTTTGACGGCGATCGGGAAGCGAACGGTCGCACGGATCTCGCGCACGAGGTCCAGGTACATCTCGTCGATCTGCGAGCCGGTCTGCGCAGGGTTGGCGGCGACATAGTACATGTTCAATTCCAACGCGTCCGCGCCCGCGTCCTCGATCATCTTGGCGTAACGCGTCCATCCGCCGCTCGAAATGCCGTTGAGACTGGCGATGACGGGAATGCCCACCGCGCTTTTGACCTGGCGGACATAGTCGAGATAGCGGTCCGGTCCGGCGTTGTAGCGCTGGAGATCGGGAAAGTACGAGCGCACCTCGGAGACGCTCTCGGCGTCCACGCTGAGATAGTGATCGAGGTCCTCAGTCTCGCGGAGGATCTGCTCTTCGAAGAGGGAATGCAGGACGACCGCAGGCGCGCCCGCGTCTTCCATCCGCTTGATATTGTCCAGGTGCCGCATCAGCGGCGATGGCGATGGGACGACCGGGTTTTTCAGTTTGAGTCCGAGATAGGTAGTGGAAAGATCAATCATGGTTGCCTCCCTTTTCTACCTTCGCCGCTGCCATATCCTCGTACGTCTTCCAGCGGTCCTTGACATCCTGCTGGGCGAGTTTAAGCAAGCGCTCCGCGGCTTCTTCATCGCTCTGAACAAGCATCGTATAACGGGTCTCGTTGTAAGCGTATTTCTCCAACGGGATGCTCGGCGCCTTCGAATCGAGCACCATCGGGTTCTTGCCCTCGTTCTTGAGCGTTGGATTGAAGCGGAAGAGGGGCCAGTACCCGGAAGCGACTGCCAGTTTCTGCTGTCCGAGCCCCTTGGTCAGGTCGAGTCCCTGTTCACGGCAGGGGCTGTAGGCGATGATGAGCGAGGGTCCGGGATAGGCTTCGGCTTCCATGAACGCCTTGATCGCCTGGGAATCGTTCGAGCCGATCGCCACGCGCGCCACGTAGATATTCCCGTAGGTCATCGCAATGAGCGCGAGGTCCTTCTTCGGCATCGCCTTGCCTCCGGCGGCGAAGCGGGCGACCGCCGCGCGCGGCGTGGACTTGGACATCTGTCCGCCCGTGTTCGAATAGACCTCGGTATCCAGGACGAGGACGTTCACGTTGCGTCCGGACGCCAGGACGTGATCGAGTCCGCCGTAACCGATATCGTATGCCCAACCATCGCCGCCGATGATCCAGACGCTCTTTTTCACCAGCACGTCGGCGATGCTGAGCAGGTTGAGCGCCTCTGGCGTATTCACCTTCGCCAGTCGCTCCTTGAGCAGCTGGACACGCCCGCGCTGTTTCAAGATGCCCGCCTCGTTGGACTGGTCCGCATTCAAGAGGTCGTGCACCAGGTCACCGCCGGCGACATCCGCCAACTTGGGCAGCAATTCGTTCGCATATTCCAGACGCTTGTCGATGGTGAGGCGAAAGCCGAGACCGAATTCGGCGTTGTCTTCGAACAGCGAGTTGGACCACACCGGGCCGCGTCCCTCGGCATTCTGCGTCCACGGCGTCGTCGGCAAGTTGCCACCATAGATCGAAGAGCAGCCGGTCGCGTTCGCGATGATGGCGCGGTCGCCGAAGAGCTCGCTGACGAGTTTCACGTAGGGGGTTTCGCCGCAGCCCGCGCACGCGCCGGAGAACTCGAAGAGCGGCTGGAGCAGTTGGCTGTCCTTGACGAGCAAGGGATTGATCTTGGTGCGGTCCATCTCCGGCAATCCCTCAAAGAACTTCCAGTTGGCGTTCTCCTGTTCGCGGATGGGCGGCTGGGGCATCATGTTGATCGCCTTCAAGCCGGTCTGGCTCTTGTTCTTGGCAGGGCAGACGTCGACGCACAGGGTGCAGCCGGTGCAGTCCTCGGGCGAGACCTGCAGGGTATATTTGTAATCCGAGAATTCCTTCCAGCGCGCCGCGGCGCTCTTGAAAGTCGCCGGCGCGCCCGCCAGGCATTTCTCCTCATACACCTTGGCGCGGATCACCGCATGGGGGCAGACCAGGACGCACTTGCCGCACTGGATGCAGGTCTCGGTATCCCAGACCGGGATCTCGAGCGTGATATTCCGCTTTTCCCAATTTGCCGTGCCGGTGGGATACGTGCCGTCGACCGGCAGCGCGCTTACCGGAAGATCATCGCCTTTGCCGGCGATCATCGCGGCGGTCACCTTCTGCACGAACTCGGGCGCCTCCGCCGGGACCGGCGGGCGCATATCGAACGTGCTGGTCACCTGCGCGGGCACCTGGACCTGATGCAGATGCTCGAGCGTGCTGTCCACCGCGGCAAAGTTCTTTTGGACGACTGCTTCGCCGCGCTTGCCGTAGGTCTTTTCGATCGAATGCTTGATGGCGGCGATGGCTTCGTCGCGCGGCAGGACACCGCTGATGGCGAAAAAGCAGGTCTGCATGATGGTGTTGATGCGCCCGCCCATGCCCGTCACTTTGCCCACCGAATAGGCGTCGATCACGTAGAATTTCAAATTCTTTTCGATGATCTGCTTTTGCACCGTGCGCGGCAAATGGTCCCACACCTGGTCGGGACCGTACGGGCTGTTCAGCAGGAACGTCGCGCCCGGCTGCGCGCTCGCCAGCACGTCGTAGCGCTCGAGAAATGAAAATTGGTGGCACGCTACGAAATTTGCGGAACTAATGAGATAGGACGAATGGATCGGCTTGGGACCAAAGCGCAGGTGCGAGGTCGTCAGCGAGCCCGCTTTCTTCGAGTCGTAGACGAAATAGCCCTGCGCGAAATTGGGCGTGTCCTCGCCGATGATCTTAATCGAGTTCTTGTTCGCGCCGACGGTGCCGTCGGAGCCGAGACCGTAGAACATCGCGCGGACCATGTTCGGGTCCTCGGTCGAAAAATTGCGGTCGTAGTCGAGGGAGGTGTGCGTCACGTCGTCGTTGATGCCGATGGTGAAATGGTTCTTGGGTCGTGCCTTTTTCATCTCGTCGAAGACACCCTTGACCATTGCAGGCGTGAATTCTTTCGAGGCGAGTCCATAACGCCCGCCGATGATGCGCGGCAGGGAGGGCAAGAGACCCATCCCGACGCCTTCGACCAGCGCGTCGACGACGTCGAGGTAGAGCGCTTCGCCCGCGCTGCCCGGCTCTTTCGAGCGGTCCAGGACCGCCACCGTCTTGACCGTGCGGGGCAGGGCTTTGACAAAATCTTCGATCGAGAAAGGACGATAGAGGTGGACCTTGAGGACGCCCACCTTTTCGTTCTTCTCATTCAGGTATTCGACCGCCTCCTCGGTTACTTCGGCACCCGAGCCCATGACGACGATGACGCGCTCGGCGTCCGGCGCGCCAGCGTAATCGAAGAGATGGTACTGCCGCCCGACGAGACGGGCGAACCGGTCCATCGTCTCCTGGACAATGGCGGGCGTGGCGAGATAGAACGGGTTGACCGTCTCGCGCGCCTGGAAATACATATCCGGGTTCTGCGCGGTGCCACGCATAGCAGGGTGCTCGGGCGAAAGCCCGCGGGCGCGGTGGGCGCGGACCAACTCGTCGTCGATCATGGCGCGGATGTCTTCCGGGGTCAATTGCTCGACCTTCATGACTTCATGCGAGGTGCGGAACCCGTCGAAAAAGTGGACGAACGGGATGCGGGACTGGAGCGTCGCCGCGTGCGCAATGAGCGCCATGTCCATGACTTCTTGCACCGAGTTCGAGCAGAGGAGCGCAAACCCGGTCTGGCGCGTCGCCATCACATCAGATTGGTCGCCAAAGATCGAAAGACCCTGGGCGGCGATGGCGCGGGCGGTCACGTGAAATACGGCGGACGTAAGTTCGCCGGCGATCTTGTACATGTTCGGGATCATCAACAGTAATCCCTGGCTGGCGGTGAAGGTCGTCGTCAGCGACCCGGTCTGCAAAGCGCCGTGAACGGCGCCGGAGGCGCCTGCTTCACTCTGCATCTCGACCACGAGAGGCACGGTGCCCCAGATGTTCTTGCGGTGCTCCGCAGACCACTGGTCGGCCCATTCTCCCATCGGCGAGGAAGGCGTAATCGGGTAGATGGCAATCACTTCGCTGACCTGATGGGCAATGTAGGCCGCGGCTTCGTTGGCGTCCAGTGTAACTTGAATTCTCGACATTATATCCTCCGCATAGATCGGTATCTCTTAAAGGGCAACCTGTATATATTATGACCGCCACGGTACCGGATTGGTAACTTTCCGGTCAAAATCGAGTCCATTCGTGATTCAGATGCCGTCTGGCATCTCGAGCGGAGCGAGAGATCTGCATTTTTTGAACGGAGATTTCTCACTACGTTCGAAATGACAATGCGTTTCTTCTAAATGCCGACGTATTTGGCGTAGATGGTGCGGGCGACGGCGGCATCGTCTGTTCCCTTGACGATCGCCCGCGCGTCCGGGAAAATGGTCAGTTCATAGTTATCAATCGTGAATTTGACGAGGTATTCGTTGACCGAGACCTGACCCACGGGGCGCAGTCGCTCTGCCAGGGCAGAAAGGTTGAGCGTGTGCCCGCGTCCGGGATTGACCTGGACAGCATCCCGCCCGCACAGGTAGGCGGCGGTGGTACCGGAGCGTTCCCCTTCGAGGTAATCGTAACGACCCATGCCGCAGGTGGGACAATCCGGGCGGCGGGCGATGGAAAAGGACTCGAACGAGTTCTCCCACACGTCGACGTGGATAAACCCGCTGTTGCGCACGCCCGCTCCGGCGAGGTATTTGATCGCTTCTGCAGCGGCGAGCGAGCCCATTACGCCGACAATGGGCGCCAACACTCCCGCCGTATCGCACGTCGCCAGCGTGCCGGGTGGCGGGTCATGGGCAAAAACACAGCGTAGGCAGGCGGTCTCGTGCGGCACAATCGTCATGGTCATCCCGTAGCTCGCGACCGCTCCGGCGTAGATCCAGGCGATACCGTGCTTGACGCAGGCATCGTTGATCAGAAAACGTGTCTCGAAATTATCCGTGCCGTCCAGGACGAGGTTTGCGCCCTCGATCAACTCTTCAATATTCTCCACGTTGACGTCGGCGACGATCCCCTCGACGCGGATGGACGAATTGACCCGGCGCAGTTTCTCGGCGGCCGCAATCGCCTTGGGCGTCCCGCGCTCTACATCCTGCTCGTCGAACAGGACCTGGCGCTGGAGGTTGTTCAATTCCACGTAATCGCGGTCCGCGATGACGAGCGTCCCGACGCCTGCGCGCGCGAGCGTGTTCGCGATGACGGTGCCGTTGGCGCCGCACCCGATCAAGACGACGCGCGCCGCGAGCAGCTTCTCCTGTCCCTCCCTGCCCAGCGGCGCAAAGATGGTCTGGCGGATATA
>JBLMXX010000345.1:0-4644 GCA_050257995.1 Acidobacteriota bacterium
AGTCGATGTTGGGAAGAGCATCGCAGACTCGTGTTGCCTCTTCAATGTCCTTCAATAGTCCGGGACGCCTTGCCCCCGTCCGATGATCGATGACATTCGGGCAGTCGGAACCCGTGCCGTAATAGGTATTATAGCCCGAGAGATCCATGACCGGTTTCCCGTGACGATCACTCAGGACTACTTGTTTGGGAGCGACGGAGAGTGCCCACTCGACCAATGCAGGCGGAATGCGTGCGCGATTGCCATCGCTGACCTTGACGCCTGCTTTCTGGACCAGATCCAACGCCTCCTGCGAGTAGAGACATACCCCCGTTCGTTCCAGGATCTCCAAACTGGCATGGTGCAGGCGTTTCACTTGATCGTCTGAGAATTTGCGGATACGCCCTGTGCCTTGTTTGACTTGATCGTTTGGTATAGTCACGGTCGAGACTCCTCATTCGGAAATAATGTCTGATCTGGTTCCAAATCTGCCTTCAGGGCGGCACTGGATAATGCCTCGTGGATCAAGTCTGTAAGTACCGCCAAACGGTATTCCCGCGACGCTCGAGTTCTGCTTGAACGCGGATCTGATTCTGCTTGGACGATACGCGCTGCTTTTCTAAATGCGGCTTCACCCGGTAATTTGCCGACCAAGAACGCTTCGGCGGCGACAGCCCGGAAGGGGACTGGCGCTACAGGGCCCACGGCAATGCGCGCCTCTGCGACTCGTCCTTCTGCCACCTCCAGCATGACAGCGCAGTTCAATATCGGCAAAACGAGCGAGTCGCGCCGCCCGATCCGCCTCCAGGCAGTGCCCCAAACGCGGTCAGGAATCGGAAAGCGAAGGTGCGTGAGGATTTGGCAAGTAGGGTCAATTTTCGAGCGCCCAGGACCCGCGAACAAGTCTGCAACAGGTTGCCACCGCGCGCCCTCCACATCTTCCACCAGGGCTTGAGCGTCGAGTGCCAGTGCGACAATGGCGCCGTCTGCCGCTGGCATTGCCTGCACCAAGTTGCCTGCCCAGGTGGCGACATTCTGAATATCCGGCGCCCCGACGGCAGCGGACGCCTCCGTCAAGGCATGGAAACGCGACTGCAAATAGGGGTGGTGCCGCAGCGCGGAGAAAGTGACCGCCGCACCGACGTCGACGAATTCCTCCTCCACGGCGACGGCGTCAAGACCGGGAATTCGCGTGATATCTACCAGGCAGTGTGGTTTTTTCTTCCCCCGGCGGATGTCCGGCATTGCATCCGTGCCACCTGCGATGATCATCGCGCGGCCGCGGTGAGCTGCCAGAATCTTTAATGCTTCCGTCACCGAACCAGGGATGCAATATTCTGTCACAAAGGCACGATTCCCTTCGACGCGCCACGGATTGCCGCCAGTACACGCTCCGGCGTTGCCGGGACTTGGCGGACCCGTCCACCGATCGCGCGCGAAATGGCGTTGACAATTGCGGGTGTTGCAGGTAGCAATGGAGCCTCTGCCAAGCCCTTGACACCGCCGGGACCGAAGTAGCTGGGGACCTGAACAATCAAAACATCCATCTGCGGCATGGATCTGACTGTGGGCACATAGTAATTCCGAAAACCGGTGCTTGCGCTGGGCAGGTACTCTTCCATGAGCGCCGCGCCGAGACCCATCATGCAGCCTCCTTCAATCTGCCCCTGAGCATTGGTCGGGTTGACGACCCGGCCAACATCGTGCGCTGCTGCCAGTCGCAAGACATGCACCTGACCCGTACTTAAGTTCACTTCCACTTCTGCCGCGTGGGCGCCTGTTACGAACAGGGGGAGATACTCGGGACGATCCTGGTCGGGGAACCGGTCTGTCAGGTCAAAGACTCCGCGAACTCGACGCGATTTCCCGATGCGGTCAAATTCGCGCGCGATCTCGGAGAGCGTGATAGCGCGATCCGGTTCACCAACGACCGCGGCCTGGGTGCCGTTCAATTGGAGCCGGACAGGTGACACGTCTAACAGCTCTGCGGCAATACCCAGGATTTCGTTTTTCAAGACTGTAGATGCCTGGCTAACGGCTCCACCGACAAAGAAGGCAGAGCGCGAGCCCCCCGGTATGCCGCTGTCCGGGACGAGCGCGGTGTCGGCGTTGATCAATTGGATGTATTCGCGAGGCACCCCAAACACCTCTGCCGCCATCTGGCGCATGGCGCTGTTGGCGCCTTGCCCGTAATCGGGAGCCGAGCAATAAACCATTATTTGTCCATCCTGAGTCAGTTCCGCGTGAGCCTCCACACGTAAGGAGCCGGACTTGCCAAAACGGTACCACATTCCCGCGAAGCCGACAGCCCGACGTGACAAGCCATCTGACCTTGCGGCGTTGAAGGTCTGGGCATCCGCCAGGTATCCTTGGTAGACCGGGCGCAGTGCATCAAGGACTTGATCAAAACCAAGAGAGTCGGCTACCGGATTGCCCAGGAAGGAACATTCGCCCTCGTGTAATCGATTCTCCTTGCGAAATTCCAGGGGATCGACTGCCAGACGCTCGGTGAGTTCATCAAGTGCGCACTCGACCGCGAATACGGATTGAGCGGTGCCAAATCCGCGGAACTGACCTGCTTTGGGACCATTCGTATAGACGGTCTGCGCCTTGACATCGACAGCCTGCCAGCGATAAGGACCCCCGCTGGCAGTAACGGCGAAATTAGGGATGAATTGGCCGCCGGAATCGTATCCGCCGGTATTCGCGGTAATTTGCGCGTTGATGCCGGTCAGCCGTCCTTCCTTGGTCGCACCAATCTGGACTTGCACATCGTACGGATGGCGCTTGGGCGTCGCCTCGAACGACTCACTTCGACTGTAGACCATCCGGACGGGTCGCCGCATATGGTAAACTATTAACCCCATCGCCGCCAAGGGCCACGGGTCCTGTTTCCCTCCAAAAGATCCGCCCGTGACAGGGTGAATCACGCGAATACTCTTGACCGGGAGAGCCAACACATCGGCGATATAGCCCTGTTGGAAATGCGGTTCATGGTTGCCGCCCACTACCGTAATGCGACCAGCATCGTCAACGTAACCCAATAATGCCTCGCGCTCGAGTGCGGCGTGTTCCAGATACGCGGTCTGGTAATGTGCCTTGACGACGACGGAAGAAGAAGCAAACGCTGCGTCGAGGTCACCGTGCCGGACTTTATAGTTGCTCAGAATATTTCCAGACCCCGCGATAGGGTTGGCTCCCGGTTGGAGTGCCTCGGCCGTATCGAAGGTATGCGGAAGGACTGCGTAGGTTGGCTCGATGCTATCCCGTGCCGCTTGCGCATTCTCCGATGTATCGGCGATTACAATCGCTACGGGCGCTCCGACCATGCGGACCGTTTGCCCGACGGCTGCTAGCAGTGGCTCTTCCCGGCTGTAGCCTGGAAAACCATTCAGACCCGGGATATCGGCAGCGGTCAACACGCGCAAAACCCCGGGCATCCGCGCGGCCCGACCGGTATCGAGTGCATTCAGCCGGGCATGGTAGTGAGGAGAGCGTACCACGCTGGCATTGAGCATGCCAGGCATTATGATATCCTCGACGTAGCGAGCACGACCCGTAGCCTTATCTTCCAAATCAGTACAGCGCTGCGTGTCTCGGGTGGTGGTCGCCGCTGCAAGCCCAGTTCCCGGTGCCACGCTCCGTAGCGATGCAGCAGCCATTTTGACGGCCCTAACGATGGAGGCATAGCCGGTGCACCGACACAGGTGTCCGTCCAGAGCCTCAATTATATCCTTATCGTCGGGGTTGAGGTTCTGGTCCAATAGGCTTTTGGCTGACAACAACATTGCTGGAGTGCAAAAGCCGCACTGAATGGCTCCGGCGGCGATGAATGCTTGCTGCAGTGGATGCAATTCGTCCGGTCCGGCGAGCCCCTCAACCGTGAGCACAGCACGACCCGCGACCTTGCCGATTGCTGTCAGACAGGAGCGAACGGGGACCCTATCCAAAAGAACCGTACAAGCCCCGCACTCTCCCTCATGATCACACCCTTGTTTGGTCCCGGTCAGCCCGAGTTCGCCGCGCAAAACGTCCAATAGCGGGACCGCGGGGTCCGCCTGGACCATCACAGGAAGATGATTGACAAAGAACGAGATCGCCATCGGTATAAACCAAATTCCCGCCTCGGCACTTGACCAATGCGGGTGAAGAACGTAGAATAAATCACATTCGACCTGAAGCCATTATAGCGCGCGAGTGAGGACGCGTCAATCTAACGACTCTAGCCGCGCGGGGAAAGGGAGCGGTACGAGGTCTTTGCCGCCTCTTTCATTTTTCCCATTATCAATATGCCAAATCAATTGAAGATCATGCGGCTATTTGAAGGGTTTCAATCGAGCCGGTTGCTACCCAGCCTCACGGCGGGTCTGGTGACCGGGATCATTACCGTGATCTATCAAATCTCCTTCGCGGCCTTGATTTTTTCCGGCCCACTCGCGACCCACGTGACCACCGGAGTTGGTCTGACACTGACCGGCGCCGTCATTCTTACTATCGTGGTCGCGTTGACGAGTTCGTTGCCTTGCGCCATCGCCATTCCCCAGGATACTCCCGCCGCAATTCTCGCCCTGACCGCTGCCGCTATTTCCAGGAGCATGTCCCCCTCGGCGACATCGGATGCAATCTTTTTCACCGTCGTTGCGGCAATGGGCATGACGTCTCTTT
>JBLMXX010000346.1:0-6151 GCA_050257995.1 Acidobacteriota bacterium
TTGCAGATTTTCGCCGACATGATCAAGATGCTCACCAAAGAGGACATCGTGCCGGAGAATGCAGACAAATGGGTCCACACGCTGGCACCCATCGTCACGATGATTCCCATCACCCTCATCCTAGCGGTGATCCCGTGGGGGCGCGGCATGGCGCCGGTCGATCTGAATATCGGCGTGCTCTACGTGATCGCGCTCAGTTCCATGGGAACGGTCGGCATCTTTATGGCGGGCTGGGGCTCGAACAACAAGTTCGCCCTCATCGGCGGCATGCGGGCCGTTGCCCAGATCCTATCTTACGAAGTCCCGCAGGTGCTCGCCATCGTCGCCGTCGTCCTGATGACCGGCTCGCTCTCGCTGGTCAAGATCGTCGAGGCGCAGTCAGGCTGGGCAGGTTTTCGCTGGTTCCTGTTCGCCATTCCGGTGGGACCGATCGCTTTTATCATATACATGATCAGCGCCATCGCGGAAGTCAACCGCACCCCCTTCGACCTGCCGGAGGGCGAATCCGAAATCGTCGCCGGACACCACACCGAGTACAGCGGCATGAAATGGGGACTGTTCTACATGGCAGAGTACCTCAACCTCTTTATCGTCTGCGCGATCGCGGCGACGCTGTTCCTCGGCGGCTGGCAGGGACCAATCCTGCCGCCCTGGGTCTGGTTCTTTGTCAAGACGATGGCTCTTATTCTCGCCGCGATGTGGGTCCGCGGGACTTTCCCGCGCCTGCGCATGGACCAGTTGATGAAGTTTGCCTGGCAGGTGCTCGTGCCCGTCGCGCTCGTCAATATCGTCCTGACCAGTCTCGCCCTGCCCTTCATATATCAGATATTCCGATCCTGATCGTTTCCGACGAGCCTTGATGAGGATTTAAGGAATCGACATGACTACCGAACAAGCACTTGTTTACTTTGCATTTTTCGTTGTCGCCGCCATCACGCTGGTAGGCGGTTTCCTCGTGGCGAGCCTGCGGAACGTGATGCACGCCGCCCTGGCTTTGATGCTCTCCTTCTTCGGCGTCGCGGGGATGTACGTCATCCTGGATGCGGGATTTATCGCCGCCGTCCAGGTACTGGTCTATATCGGCGCGATCGCGGTCCTGATCCTGTTTGCCATCATGTTGACGCGCGGCTTGATGACCAAGACGCTCGCGGCGGAGAACAGCCAGTGGATCGCGGCCGCCGGTATCGGGCTCTTGCTCTTTGCCGTGCTTTTCTTCGTCGTCGTGGGAACGAACTGGCCCGTCTCACCAAGCCAGGTCACCGGCGACATGATTCCGAAAATCGGCACCGAACTGATGACCACCTACGTACTGCCGTTCGAAATCGCGTCCCTGCTGCTGCTGGCGGCACTGATCGGCGCCATCGTGATTGCGCGCGAATAGTCAACTCTTGAGGCAAATATGATTCCACTCCAGTATTATCTTCTAGTCGCGGCGGCATTGTTCTGTCTTGGATTGTTTACCGCGCTGGCGCGCCGGAATGCCGTTGCCGTGCTGATGGGCATCGAATTGATGCTGAATGCTGTCAACATCAACCTGGTCGCGTTCTGGCGCTATGTCAAACCGAGCCAGGCGGCCTGGGATTTGGCGGGACAGATCTTCGCCCTGTTCGTCGTGACGCTCGCCGCCGCCGAAGCCGCCATCGGACTGGCCCTGGTGATCGCGATCTACCGGTCGCGGGATACGGTCAATATCGAAGACGTCGATCTGATGAAGTGGTAGAAACCCAATGAGCCAATGAAACCAATGAACCAATGAGCCAAAATTGATGATACTCGTCTTATCGCCCGGCTCACACCTGCACTTGCGTGCGGTGCAAGTGTTGGCTCATTGACACATTGACCCATTGGCTCATTGTCCTGAGGTCATTATGTTCAATCTGGCATTTCTTGTCATCCTGTTTCCGATTACCGCTTTTACGCTCATTGTCCTTTTCCTAAACCGGAACCAACGGCTGAGCGCGTGGACGGCTATCGCCGGCATCTTTCTTGCCGGGGTGGTCGCGTACGGTGTGTTGTTCCAGGCACTCGGCATCGGACCCGAGTTGGCGAAAGAGCCCTTTGTCGCTCACTTGCCTTGGTTCCCCACCGGGCATGTCCTCTTTTCGATGGGCTGGATGATCGACCCGCTCGCCGCCATGACGCTGTTCATGGTGACAACCGTCTGCCTAATGATCTTTGTCTACTCCCAGGGCTATATGCACGGAGACCCGCGCTACAGCCGCTTTTTCGCCTACATCTCGCTATTTGCGACCGGCATGCTGGGACTGGTGATCTCCTCCAACCTCCTCGAACTGTTTGTGTTCTGGGAGATCATGGGCCTCTGCTCGTACCTCCTGATCGGTTTCTGGTCGGTCCGCATGCCCAATGAAACCCACATCGACGATGCCCAGACCGTACGCGCGGCGCAGGCGTCGAAGAAAGCCTTCCTCACCACCCGCGTAGGCGACACGATCTTTATGACCGGCATGATCTGGCTCTATATCCGGACCGGTTCGCTCGATTTCGAAACGGTGTTCAAGAAAGAAACGCTCGATTTCCTCGCGCACGACATGACCGCGATTGGCATACCTTCTGCCGTCATCATCGGCTTGCTCATCCTGGCGGGCACCATCGGCAAGTCCGCCCAGTTCCCACTGCACATCTGGCTGCCGGACGCGATGGAAGGTCCCACGCCCGTCAGCGCCCTCATCCACGCCGCTACCATGGTGGCTGCCGGCGTGTACCTGATCGCGCGCACCTACCCGATTTTCACCGCGATGGAAGGGTCGGCAGCGATGCAGATGGTGGCGATTGTGGGCGGTTTTACGGCAATCTTTGCCTCGACGATTGGATTGGCGCAGGATGACATCAAGCGGGTCCTCGCCTATTCGACGGTCTCCCAGTTGGGTTATATGGTGGCAGGGCTGGGGATCGGCGCCTTTGCGGCAGGCACTTTCCACTTGATCACACACGCGTTCTTCAAGGCGCTCTTGTTCCTCACCGCCGGCTCGGTCATTCACGCCGTTCACACGAACGACATGCTGAAGATGGGCGGCTTACGAAACAAGATGCCGATCACCACGACGGTCTTTATCATCGGCGGACTCGCCCTGATGGGCATCCCCCCATTTGCCGGTTTCTGGAGCAAGGACGAGATTCTGGCGCATGCCTTTGAAGGGGCAATGCACGGCGAATCTCTCCTGCTCGCGGTCTACATCATGGGCACTATTGCCGCGTTCTTTACGGCGCTCTACACCGGACGCCAGATTTTTCTTACCTTTTTCGGCGAAAGTCGCGATCACCACGCCTACGAGCATGCGCACGAATCTCCGCCCGTGATGTGGGTGCCGCTCGCCATCCTGGCATTCTTTGCCGTCACCATTGGATTCATCGGCGCGCCCTTTGTCGGCAGCCCATATCAAACGTTTGTGAGCGAAGGGCTGGGCTTTGAGGTGCCGGGGTTTGATTTCGTGGCGGCGGGCATTTCGGTGGCGGTCGCGCTAGCAGGGCTGGGGCTGGCATGGTTGATTTACGGACGCAAGCCGCTGGCGCACGGCGCGGTGGACCCGCTGAGCCGCTGGCTCGGTCCCCTCTGGACGCTTTTGCGCAACAAGTATTACCTGGATCAACTCTACGGACTCGTCATCGAGCAAAAGCGCGGTCCCGCCGGGGCGACTGGAAGAGCCGATTCGGTGCGGGTCCAGCCGGGTCTGCTGATGCTGTTTATCGCGTGGCTGGCGGACGCGCTCTTTGCCTTTGACAAATTGATCGTCGACGGTACGGTTAATCTCGCCGGGATGGTTGGGCGCGCCTTTGGCTCGATCAGCGGATGGATCGACCACACCTTTGTGGACGGGCTGGTCAATCAGATCGGCTTGTTCACGAACGACGTCGCCGCGGGACTGAAATTGATCCAAACCGGTCGTGTGCAGAACTATTTGCTCATCGCGATTACCGGTGCAACCATCTTTGCGTTCTTATTCTTGATTCGCTAAACCTCATACCACACGCTAAAGCGTGGAATGAGGCTGGAGGACAATGCAATGGTGCCTTGGCTAAGTATCTTGGTCGCACTGCCCATCCTCGGATCGATCATCGTGCTCCTGGTCCCCAAGGACCTGGTCAAGCGATTCGCCGTGGTGTGGAGTTTGATCCCGCTCGTGATCGCGGGGTATCTCTGGTTCACACAGTTTAATCCGAACTCGGCGCAGATGCAGTTCGAGGAATTGTACCGGTGGATCGACGCCATCAACGTGCGCTATCACGTGGGCGTCGACGGGCTGAGCATACCCCTCATCTTTTTGACCACCCTGCTGACGACGGTGGGCGTGTTCTACTCCGCCTACACGATCGAGGACCGCGTCCGCGAGTTCTTTTTCATGTTCCTCCTGCTCGAGACGGGCATGCTAGGCGTGTTTGTCTCGCTCGATTTCTTCCTCTTTTACGTCTTTTGGGAACTAGGACTGGTCCCGATGTATTTCTTGATCGCCATCTGGGGTCATGCGGAAGACCGGCCGCAGTACTCGGCCATCAAGTTCTTCCTCTACACGCTCGCCGGCTCCGTGTTCATGCTGCTGGCGATCATCGCACTCTATATCAACACAAGCACCGCGACAACGCCGGGCACTTTCGACATCGTCGAACTCGCCGCCAAGCGTCCCTTTGCGAATGACTTTGGGTTCGCTTCGCTGGCATTCTGGGCCATCTTCCTGGCGTTCTCGATCAAGGTTCCGCTCTTCCCGTTCCATACGTGGTTGCCGGACGCCCACACCGCTGCGCCGACCGCCGGTTCCGTCATCCTGGCTGGCATCCTGCTGAAGCTCGGGACCTACGGTTTCGTGCGCATCCTGCTCCCGATTTTCCCGCAGGTGTTCCAGGCAAATGCGGTTCTGATCGGAGTGCTCGCCGGTATTTCCATCGTGTACGGCGCGCTCGTCGCCATGGCGCAGACCGATTTCAAGCGCCTGATCGCCTATTCGTCCGTAAACCACATGGGTTATGTGATCCTGGGGGTCGCGGCGGCCGCCGCCGCCGGGACGGCGAGCATAACGGATAGGAGCATCGCTCTGAACGGCGCCATCCTGCAAATGTGGAACCACGGGATTATCACAGGCGCCCTGTTCTTTATCGTCGGCATGCTGTACGAGCGCGCCCATACCCGCGATTTGAAACAATTCGGCGGGCTCGGCGCCAAAGTCCCGATCTACGGCGCAATGCTTCTGGTCGCCTCGTTCGCGTCCCTCGGATTACCCGGTCTCGCCGGGTTTGTGAGCGAGTTCCTGGTCTTCCGGGGCGCGTTTGCCAGTTTGACGCTCATTTCTTCGATTGCCGTGACCGGCATCGTCTTTACCGCAGCCATGTTCCTCTGGAAAGTCATCCAGAACGTTCTCCTTGGACCCTTTAATGAGAAATGGGCGGGGCTGGCTGACCTGAAGTCATTCGAAGTCATTACCCTCGCGCCGCTGGTCTTTTTGATGGTGCTTATCGGCGTTTATCCGTCGGTGATCTTAAACACGATCAACACGGTCTCGGTGGCGATCTTGCAGGCGCTCAAAATATAAGTGATTGGTCAATTGGTCGGTTTGTGACACTTGCACCCGATTTGCCTATGCAAATCGTGCGTGCGTTGCAGTGCAGGTGTTAGTTAATTGGTAGGTTAACCAATCGACCAGTCGACCAATTGACCAATCGACTAACGGACTAATTGACTAATCGACTAGGTGGCTTATGCCTGATCTTCAATCGTTGAACTTTATCCTGCCTGAAATTATCCTGGCCGTCCTTGCCCTGGTATTACTGGCGCTGGACTTGATCTTTCGCGAACGCAGCCACAGGCTTTTGCCCTGGGTCGTGGCGCTCGGGTTTGCGCTGGCGCTGGCAGATATCCTTTACATCTGGGGCACGAACCTATCTCTCTTCGCGGGCATGTACGCGGTCGATAGCTTTGCACTTTTCTTCAAGCTAATCGCCGCCATCAGCGGCATCGTGATCACGCTCGTCTCCATCGACTATTTGCGGAATCGCACGCCGTACAAGGGTGATTTTTTCACGCTCTTTGTCTTTGCCGTCCTCGCGATGATGTTGATGGCGAGCTCGGTCAACCTGCTGATGATTTATCTCTCGATGGAGTTCCTGAGCTATACCTCTTACCTGCTGACCGGCTTTTTGCGCG
>JBLMXX010000347.1:0-7573 GCA_050257995.1 Acidobacteriota bacterium
CTCGAGCGCTTCGAACCGCTCGCGCCTGGCGACGTTGGCCTCGCCACGCGTCAGAGGTCCCCCCGCGCTCCCCGAGGGCAAAAAAAGACCTGGCACTTCGCCAGGCCCCCGTTCCGCCCCAACGTCAGTGTCTCCCAACCGGCTATGCGATTCGTCCTTCCATGGCTTTCATCATATAGGGCTGCTTCACCTCTCCTGCAAATGCCATTATACGGAGTTTACTTCATTTGTCAAATCGCCGGATGAAACAAATGTGCCAGATGATCCAGGTCTCACTTGCCGCGGCTTTTCACCGCCTGGCGTGCAGCTTTTTTAAGACTTTGCCAGAGCTGCGATGCCTCCGGGCCCAATTGACGGACCTCGCGATCAACTCTTCTCTCATCATACCATCCGGCGACCCGGGGATCGCTTTCAGTATAGATCAATAAGAGCATTGCTTCGATATCATGTTCGTGCCTCGGCGAGTGTGCAGCGTCCCATGCTTTCAACTTGCCGATCATAATATCGTCCGGGCGACCGACCCAGACTTTCATGGGCCGACCCTCCGGATCGTCGATGTCCAAACGGACCCGACGGCGGAATGCCTGGCTGTAGCTGGGATCCATGCTCAGAGGGACGAGGTCCACCTTCTGTCCCGCCTGCCCATCGATGATGTTAAACATGATCCCTTTGGCAATGGAATCTCGCATCTGGTATGGGTCGGCATAATAGCGTGGTAGTGGAAAACGGCGGACGAGTTCCTGAATATGCAATTCTTCGAGTTGTACGACGATATCGACATCGTGAGTCGCGCGGTTGCTCCCATAGATGTTGGCCGCGAATCCGCCGATGATCATATAAGGCGCACCCGTCTCCTCCAAGACACGGAGCACTTGCACATACAGGCCGAATGCCGGCGGGGTGGTCTTCATGGTTTTTCCAATTCTTCAAAAACCTTGCGTGCCAGCTCCACACCGACAAGTTTAGGCCAAACACGCCGGACCCGGGCGCGGGTTGTGGAGAGCAACAAGGTCTGCGCGGCGTACATGGCTTGAGCGCGTTTAGGGAGTGGTGTCTGGGCAATAAATTGAATCTCGGTCAGGTCCACCCATCCGCCTCGACCCCGAATATTCTTGGTGGCGGGGCGTCCCCCCTGTGGATGGTAGGGGAGGGAAGCAAGAAACTCGACATCTTTCTTCAACAGGAACCAATTGCGCCCGATGCGAGTGCCTCGCAGCATTCCACTCCGAATCCGCTCGCGGAGCGACTGGACATGGCGTGGTCGCCCCCGACTGCGCAGAAAAGCCGAGGCTTGAGAAAGCGACATCAATTCCGATAACTTCCAATCCTGTTTTTGCATCGATTATCTCCCTACATCTCTCATTATATTATGAAACTATTGAATTTGCAAGGGTTTTATAGCCGGAGACGAGGACCTTGTCCGCCGTAAATGTTTTCAGGAGATGCAGGCCTAGAGGTTCGAGCGCAAACGGGGATCGAGGGCATCGCGCAAGCCGTCGCCGATGAGGTTGAATGCCGTGACGGTCAACAGAATTGCGAAACCCGGAAAGAACGAAAGCCAGGGTTGCGTGCTAAAGAATTTGGTCCCTTCGCTGATCATCACGCCCCACTCGGGCGTCGGCGGGCGGGCGCCAAAACCGATAAAGCTCAGCCCGGCGGCGGAGAGGATGGCGCCCCCCATGTCAAAACTGGCCTGCACCAAAAGAGGCGCCAGTGTATTGGGCAGAAGATGGCGGAGCAGGATGCGCGGGGTCGATGCTCCGATGCTGCGCGCGGCTTGCACAAACTCGCGCTCTCTCAAAGCCAGAACCTGGCCGCGCACGAGGCGCGCATAGACCGGCCACGTCACGACCGCGATCGCGACCATGGCGTTATTCAGGTTCGGACCGAGCGCGCCCGCTATGGACATAGCCAGGATCAACGGAGGAAAGGCGAAGAATATATCCGTGAGGCGCATCAGGACCTCGTCCACGATGCCGCCGGCATAGCCGGAGGTCAACCCCACCAGTGTTCCCACGATGCCCGCGGACCCCACCACGACGAGTCCGACGGTGAGAGAGATACGCGCGCCGAAGAGAAGTCGGCTCAAGACGTCGCGCCCCAGTTGGTCCATCCCCAGCCAGTGCGCCGGGGAGGGCGGCTTGAGTCGCTCCAGCAGGATTTGGTCCGCCGGGTCCATTGGCGCCAGGAATGGCGCCAGCAGCGCGCTGATCGCAAATAACAGGACCAGCGCCAGCCCGATCACCGTCAGCGGGCTGTTCAGAAATGCCGGGATTTTGCGCGGCGCCTGGATGCTCTCTACTTGCGGTCGGATCGGCTCGGCGCGTGAAAGATTAACCATTTTGAATGCGGGGATCCAGGAAACGATATCCGAAATCGACGGCGAGATTGGCCAGGGTATAGACCACTGCGGCGAGCAGCGTAACGCCCATGACGGCGGGAAAATCCAGGTTGATGGCGGACGCGGTGGCATAGCGTCCCAGACCGGGCCACGTAAAGATCGTTTCCGTGAGAACGGCGCCCGAAAGCAAACTGCCGAAGGTGATGCCGATGATGGTCAGTGTGGGAATGAGCGCATTACGCAGCCCATGGCGCACGATGACCATCCGTTCGCGCAAGCCCTTGGCGCGCGCGGTGCGCATGTAATCCTGATTCAACACTTCGAGCATGCTGGAGCGCATCATGCGCGCGATCACGGCGGTGGAATAATAGCCGAGCGTAAAGGCAGGCAAGATCAGGTGAAGCAAGCTGCTCTGCAGGGCCGGCAGGTTGCCGGCGAGCAGGCTGTCCACCACGTACAGTCCGGTCAAGGTAGGGGGCGGCTCGACGAACTGGTCGATGCGTCCGCCGACCGGCAGCCACCCCAGCTGAGTGTAGAACAATCCGATCAGTATCAGCCCCAACCAAAAGATCGGCAGCGAGCCGCCGATGAGAGATAGGACGCGCACGAGATGGTCGGGGAGCCGGTTGCGATGAATGGATGACCAGATCCCCGCCGGGATGCCGGCCAGCAAGGAGACGAGCAGAGCCGCCAGAGATAATTCCAGAGTGGCGGGGAAAAAATCACGCAAGTCGGCGGCCACCGGGCGGCGGGTGCGGATGCTCAGTCCCAGATCGCCGCGGAGCAAGCCCTCGACATAGATCACATACTGCTCGGGCACCGGCTTGTCCAGCCCGTACTCGGCGCGGAACGCGGCAATCTGACTGTCCGTCGCGTGATCCCCCAGGGCCGCGGCCACCGGGTCTGCCGGTATCACGTGCGAAATGGCAAAGGTGATGACGGACACGCCGAGCATCACCGCGAGCATGCCGATCAAGCGGCGCAGGAGAAAAGAGAGAATACCCATCCAATTTTCCGTAGGGGCGATGCACTTTGCATTTCCAAAGCGCATCGCCCCTACCACAACCCATTATTTACCGATCAGCCAGAAATCGGTCCAACCGATCGGGCTCCACACAAAGTTCTTCACGGTCGTTCGCAATCCGAACTGCTCACGCGGCTGGTAAAGAATGACGTACGGTCCATTATGCAGGACATAGTCCGTCACATCCTTGTAGGCTGCGGCGCGCTTGGCCGGATCGGCGACCAAGGCGGCCTCGCGGGCCTTGGCGGCGATGGACTTGTCATCCCACGAATTGCGGTAGGCGATCGACTTGGCCGCATAGTCGGTGAAGGGTCCTCCATTCGCGTCCGGGTCCGGAAAGTCGGGTCCCCAGAGGATGAGGACGAGCTGACCCTTTTGAGCGCGATACGAGCCCAGCAGTTCCGCCTGGGTTGTCTGCTTGATGTTGATGGTCACGCCGATCTTGGACCAGTCGGACTGGAGTTTGGCGGCGATGTCCGCATAGGCGGCGCCACCCGGGGCTTGCCCGGTCGGGACCAGGAGCTCGAGCGTAAACCCTTTGTCCTGCCCGGCTTTGGCGAGCAATGCCTTCGCCGCAGTGATATTCTGCTGGAACGGCGTATCGGTATTCGCGCCCGCCAGTCCGGCCGGGATAATGGCTTGCATCTTGCGCCCGTTCCCGGACAGCAGAGCGTTGAGGATGCCGTCATAGTCCACGGCGGTGCGCAGCGCTTCGCGCACGTCAGGATTGTCCAGCGGCTTGACGGCGACGTTCATACCCACGTAAACGAGCTGCAAATTATCGCCGGTTGCCGTGGTAACATCCGGTTTGCCCTTTAACGAGTTGATCTGTTCCGGGCTGAGATTGCGCGCGATATCGGCATCCCCTTTGAGCAGAGACGCCAGCTGGTTGTTGGGATCCGGGACGTGCTTGATCAGCACGGCGCTCGTGGCGGCCTTGGTTGCGGAATTCGGGTTGGCTTTGAGCGAGACTTCGGTTTCCTTGGTCCAGTGGTCGATCACATACGGGCCGCTGCCT
This sequence comes from Acidobacteriota bacterium, assembly GCA_050257995.1. Taxonomy (GTDB): domain Bacteria; phylum Chloroflexota; class Anaerolineae; order UBA4142; family UBA4142; genus JBLMXX01. Next base: position 4,384 of record JBLMXX010000347.1, read on the forward strand.
GCCGATTTATCGAGCAGCCAGGCGGAACCGAAATCATTCCCGGTCACGTGCGTCTTGACGACGGTCGAGTCCACCACACTGCCAACCGAGAAGGTCAGGATCGCCAAAAATTCCTGCGGGCCGACGGTCTTGGGCAGTGAAATCACGACGGTCTGAGGGTCGGGGGCTTTGAAGCTGTCCGGCTTGAGCTGGGCAATGTCGCTAAAGAGGAACGCCGGCGACTTGTTCAGCGAGAGAACGCGCTGGAACGAATAGACCACGTCGGCGGACGTGACGGGGTTGCCGCTGGCGAAGTTGGCGCCCGAGCGCAGGGTGAACGTCAAGTCCCAGGTGCTGCCCGCGTCCTTGACGTCCCACTTTGTGGCGAGACCCGGTTTCAAGTTGCTCAGGTCGGCGCCTTCAAACTTGACGAGCGTTTCGTACGCTTGGTGCACGACGAGGTCGCCGTTGAACTCATACGAGACCGCCGGGTCCACCGAAATCATGTCGCTGATATCGTCGACGACGACGAGGGTTCCCGCGGCGCCGCCGCTGGGCGCGGTGGTCGCGGCCGCCTTGGTTGGCGCTGCCGTTGGGGCGGTCGTGGGCGCCGCGGTAGTGGCTTGCGGCGCGGCCGTGGCTTGTGGCGCGGCCGTGGCCTGGGGTGCGCTCGTCGGCTGCGCGGCAGTGGTCGGCGCCGGCGGTGGTACGGGTGTCGGCGCGGGTGCGCACGCCGTCAGAACCCACGCGAGCAGGGCGATCAAGACCACTCCGTCGCGAAGATAGTGCTTGGACATTTTCTCCTCCTCCGGAAAAAAGTAGAGTTGCCTGAACAGGCAGGGTGATAGGTTCGATTAGGCAGGATAGAGGGAGCGGAAGCGGCGCGCTATTCCAGGTGCCGCTTCCGCCTGATACAGATGCATATATGGAAAGCAAAGGGAGAGATGGGACTGGACATGAGGGTATTGGCGCCTTTGGACCCGGCACAGTGTGCGAGCGACGACCCGGGTCACCGGATGGCGACATTATAGTCACGTAGGAAATGGGTGTCAATGGCATCCGAGCGGACTAGCATTACGCGATGAGTACGGGGCAGATTTACAACTTGAGCGGAATCTGTTTACTGATGAGCAAGCGAATCTCTTCCACGAACTTTTTAGCAAAAGTGACCCCCTGCTCAGCCTCTTGTTTGGATACCAACCCTGTCATTTCATAAATGATGCGATGCCGCTTGCGACGCATCTGGTCGAAAAGAGCGATTTGGGAGACGTATTTCTTGCCCAATGCTTCTTCGACAAATTGAACTACTGTTGAATGTTGCTCACCGCCTCGTGGGCGGTAACCTTTGGCGAGCATGAATGCCCGCGAGGCCTGCAAGACCGCGTTGTATGCGATTCCGTAGGCCCAATCATGGTCCTCGGGGAGGTTATGCTCGGCGGTGGCGAGGTCGCGTGCGGCGACCTGGAGCAGGCGGCGGATTTCCTCGGGGCGCGCTTTGTATGCCTTGATGCGATTTTGCTGAATCAGTTGCTCGAAGGGCATCTTCTTCTCCGATGAGCATAATCTTGGGGCTTGAGAGAATATTCTTGATGAACGGCTCCCGAGCAGTTACCTTTTCGCTCCATTCATCCGGCGTATACGCAATGTAATTCACCGAACGTCCGAGGTCTTTTTCCACCTTTGCAATTACGGGTGCGAGCCGCGTCAAATTGATCTTGCCAATGAGCATAAGGTCGATATCGGATTGGTGGTCCATATCACCGGCGGCAAACGACCCGTAGATGAAAGCCGCCTTGGTTTCGGGAAATCCGCCCAGCGCTTCGCGGAGCACATTCCCCAGCCCAGTTGTTTTCAGCACGATGGCACGGAGTTCAGGTAGAATAGGGTATTGAGGGTTCAGGTGGTATAGCTTGGTGTTCGCCAGGGGTTCACTCAGGAGCACCCCGGCCTCTTCGAGGTGGAGGAGTTCTTTCCAAACGGCGTTATAGTGAACGCCAACCCTTGGTACCATTGCACGCGCGTGTACGCGCACATCAGGATTCATCAGGAAGAATGTAAGCAACTTCACGCGCACGCGAGATGAAAACAGTGCTTCCAGCACGGATCCCTCCTTTCCGTACTACCACTTTCACTGGTCATATTACCACCATTGGTGGTAATAGTCAATGCCCCCCAGCCGAAAGCCCTGGTCCTATGAGGGTTGCAATTGACAAATTTGAATTAGTATGATATAATCAAGCAGTCGAACACGGGAGAGCCGATAATGTCGCACCTCATTTATGAATTCGAGTGGGATCCCGAAAAGGCGAGGGTCAATCGCAAGGACCACGGCATTGATTTCGAGGAGGCTGAAACCGTATTCGACGACCCGTATGCGCGTATTATTGATGATCCTGATCATTCGGTCGAAGAGCATCGTGAAATTATTATCGGTTATTCTGGCCGTAATCACCTGCTTTTTGTTTCTTTTACCGAACGCAGCCCAAACCTCATCCGCATTATTAGTGCTCGAAGGGCTAATTCCAAGGAGCGTAAAGGTTATGAAGAAGAATACAGCGAAAAATAAGTCCGCTCAAGCAAGCCACCTCCGTGATGACTTGCGACCACACTATGATGTAGACTATAGCAAATCACGACCCAATCGCTTTGCCGGCAAGGTCCGCTTTTCCCACGGCGGGCCGCGCGCTGGTGCAGGACGAAAGAAAGCGCCTCAACCGATCGAGCGTCACACGGTCACCTTGTACAAAGCGCATGCTGATTACTTGCGCGGCCTCGATCGCAACTTGAGTCAAGCGATCCGCAAGCTTATCGAGGGCCTGTCCTAGCCGCGAACCACAATCCACCTTTTCACCCGCGAACTGTGAACGATATAATGACCCTCGCTGATGTGGGAGATGGTGGCGAGGTCGCGGGCGGCAAGTCCGTTTCCACCTTTGAAATCACAGGCGCGAGCCGCGTCAAATTGATCTTGCCAATCAGCATGAGGACGATATTGGATTGGTGGTCCATATCACCGGCGGCAAACGACCCGTAGATAAAAGCTGCCTTGGTTCCGAGGAATCTGCCTAGGAGGTCTCGGCTTGTCTAAACGTAACCGAGTGAAGCCAAGTATCCGCGCGCTGTCATCGTTGGGTGTCGCGTTCTCCTTGATGGAACAACAGGACAGGCCTCGAACGAAAGCGCAGGGCTAGAGGGAAACTGCTCTTTCAAT
>JBLMXX010000348.1:0-3975 GCA_050257995.1 Acidobacteriota bacterium
ACGCATAGCCATAATTGACAAAATCTTTACGCGCGCCTCTACCGGACGGGTGTATACTCGGTACGCGCTAAAGATCTACTTTGTCCTCACTCGACCGGATTCGTCCAAACCTAACTAGCTAGCCCTCGTTCATTTTCTCATCGCACGACTTTTCTCATTTCTTCCAGCCCTATCTCGGACGTTCGGACAAGTCGAAACGTATGCTTGTATTCTAGTTCCTCTAGGCGAAAGGAGGAAGCCTATAAGCCTACGGTTTGCGACGCGTGTGTTTTGATGTACTCTCCGTGCGATGGATCGTGCGTCGCACGTACTCTCATGGAGGTTTGTGAATGTCAGCAGGAAGCATGGACCGCCGCATGAATGAGCCCGGGACGACGGGACGCTCCTCCGGCACGCATGAAGAGGAGAACAAGAACCTGGTCCGCCGCTCGCTTGAGGAGATTTGGGGCAAATACGACGTGAGTGCAATTGACAGGTATTACGCCACAAATTTCGTGGACCACACGCCGGCACCAGGGGTCTCACCCAATCGCGAAGGGATCAAGAAATCAGTCAACCTGTATGGGAAGGCGTTTCCCAACTCACACCTCACGGTCGAAGATATCATTGCGCAAGGTGACGAGGTTGCCGCGCGCTTTACCTTCCACGGTAAGCACACGGGCGAATTGCAGGGCATCGCGCCCACCGGCAAGGATGTCAAACTGCTGGGACTGACCATTTGTCGGGTCGAAAACGGCAAGGTCGTCGAGAGCTGGGAGAGCATGGACCAACTGCAGTTGCTCCAACAAATTGGAGCGGTGCAACCTCCGCAAATGGGAAAACGATAACAACTGAATAGCCAACGACAGCCTCCCGACTATAGGCTGCACTGCCCCGAATCATTCGGCTGGCGTTTGCAATCTCATGCCGGAAGAGGCAATCGTGGGTGGCTGTCGTGAACAGGCGGGATGCCAGATCATCCCAAGCACGGCGCAGTCGGAGAGGACTGCGCCTCTTTTTTCCCCGTGGAGAGTTCGACACCCCCTCCTTTATTCCCATTGACCGGCAGCGGCATTTCTTTTATTCTTTCAATAATCAACACTCCGGTTAACGCTGCCGGAAGGGCGATTATCAAAAACAGATTAGAAACGGAAAGGATCACCCCATTAAGCACAAACTCCTCCTCCTCGCGCCGGTTTTGGCTTGCATTGTCTGGCTATCATTCAGTTTGGTCGATAGCCACGCTCCGCCCGCTCGCGCGGCGGCACCTCCTGGAACGCCATACGTATTTCTGCCCTTCTCGATCAGGAACATGCCGACGCCAACCCCTACTTTTGCGCCCAACGCGCAAGAGAGCGCCATTGCCAATTACATGCGCCAGGACCCGAATCAGCAGCGCCCCTCGCTGAATTGGAACGCCACGCTCGCCCAGGTCGCGCGGGCGCGGGCTCTGGATATGGGCACCCGTGCCTATTTCAGCCACGTCAACCCCGATGGGTTTGGTCCCAATTACCTGGTACAAAAGGCGGGCTATGCCTTACCCTCATGGTACGATCAATCGCCGACCGGCAATAATATCGAGTCGATCGGGGCAGGCGCGCCTACCGCCACTGATGTCTGGAATCTTTGGATGAGTTCGCTCCCTCATCGCACCCATCTCCTCGGGCTGGATTCATTTTTCGCCGAGCAGATCGACTATGGGATCGGCTATGCCTACGTGCCGGGCAGCCCGTACGGATATTATTGGGTCGTGATCACCGCCCGCCATTGACGCTCGCACCGCCTCAACCGTACTAGGCCAACTATATAGTCCCGCAGGGCTTTGTCACATCGGCACGTGCGGGCGGTGCAAGTGTTGCGAGTCCCGCCGGGGCAAAGCAATCCCTGCCATGGTCTGTCATTGCGAGCCCAGTAGGGGCGACCCTGGCACCTGCGGTACCGCCAGGGCAGGTGAGCAATCCCCGACATAGACTCGTCGAATCAACTCCGGTCGTCAACATCAAGCCCTCTCCGCTCGAGAGGGCTTGTTCTTTCGTTGGCTATTTATGCCGAGTTGATGTAATATCGACGGAGAAATTGAATCCAGAATCGAGGAGGAGGTTGGATGACAGCGTACGTCGTCGTCGATATTGACGTTCATGATGCGGTGCGCTATGACGATTACAAGCTACTCGCGCCGCCCTCGATCGCCGCGTACGGCGGCAAGTACCTCGCACGCGCCGGCAAGACAGAAGTACTGGAAGGCACCTGGGTTCCCAAGCGCCTGGTGATCCTGGAGTTTCCGAATGCCGAGCAGGCGAAAAAGTGGTTGAACTCGCCCGAGTACAGCGCGGCAAGGCAGCTGCGCCACGCGACCGCCACATCCAACATGGTGGTGATCGAGGGCCTGTAATGTCGCGTGAAAGACGAGACCCGAGGGTTTGAACCTCGGGTCTCGTTCCGTTTACAGTCCTGCTTCGGCTCGCAAAACCTCTGCCTTGTCCATCACTTCCCAGGGTGCATCGATATCATGCCTCCCAAAGTGACCGTAGGAGGCGGTTGCCTGGTAGATCGGACGGCGCAAATTCAGGTCACGGATGATGGCCGCCGGTCGCAGGTCAAAATGCTTGTTGATCAGCTTGACAATGGTTTCATGGGATGCTCTTTCTGTCCCAAATGTCTCTACCATGATCGAGAGCGGACGCGCCACGCCGATGGCATAGGCGATCTGCATCTCGAACCGCTCGGCCAATCCCGCCGCCACCACGTTCTTGGCGACATACCGTGCCATGTATGCTCCGGAGCGGTCGACCTTGGTAGGGTCCTTGCCGCTGAACGCGCCGCCGCCGTGCCGGGCAATCCCGCCGTAGGTGTCCACGATGATCTTGCGCCCGGTCAGCCCCGCGTCGCCCAGCGGTCCGCCCACGACGAAACGCCCCGTCGGGTTGATGAAAATCTTTGTCTTGTTGTCGAGCAGGTCCGCCGGGACGATCGCCTTGATCACGTGCTCGGTCACATCGCGGTGAATCTCTTCCTGAGAGGCAGAATCCAGGTGCTGGGTCGAGACGACGACCGTGTCGACGCGTACAGGCTTGCCGTGCGAGTACTCGACCGTCACCTGTGATTTGCCGTCGGGACCCAGGTAGGGGATCGTCCCGTTCTTGCGCACTACGGCGAGTTGTTTGCACAATTGGTGGGCGAGCGAAATGGTGAGCGGCATATATTCGGGCGTCTCGTTGCACGCGAACCCGATCATCATGCCCTGGTCGCCTGCGCCGATCTTGTCGATGGGGTCGTCAAACGCTCCCCCGCGCACTTCAAGCGCATCGTTCACGCCCTGCGCAATGTCCGGAGACTGCTCCTTGATCGAGACGATGATACCGGCGGTTTTGTAATCGAGACAGTATTTGGAATCCGTATAGCCGATCTTGCGCAGGGTCTCGCGCGCGATCGACTGGGCGTCGAAATACGCGTTCGTCGTAATCTCGCCGAGGACGGCGATAAAGCCGGTGGTGGCAGCCGTCTCGCAGGCGACGCGCGCCATTGGATCTTTCGCATAAATGGCGTCGAGAACGCCGTCCGAGATTTGATCGCAGACCTTATCGGGATGTCCTTCCGTCACCGACTCGGAGGTCAACAGCAGTTTGGGGGCACTCATGAATGTGGTGCTCATGGATTTACTCCTTTGATTTTTCCCGCGCGTACGTTCCTACGTGCCTTCCTCCCACGAAGCCAGGTATTTCTCCTGTTCGGACGTCAGTTTGTCAATGGTAATGCCCATCGCGGCAAGTTTCAGACGCGCAATTTCCTTGTCGATATCCGATGGGACGGGGAAAACGCTCCTGGGCAGTTCCTGGTGATGCTTGGCAATATATTCGACGCTCAGCGCCTGGTTGGCAAACGACATGTCCATGACCGAAGCCGGATGTCCTTCCGCCGCCGACAGGTTCACCAACCGCCCCTCGGCCAGCAGGTTGATGCGCCGTCCGTCTTTCATAATATACTGGTCCACAAACT
>JBLMXX010000349.1:0-4274 GCA_050257995.1 Acidobacteriota bacterium
GGGCGCGAGACCTCCTCCGTGGCGCGCAAAACGCCCGGCGCGACACGCCGGAGCAAGGTCGGGTCCGGTCGCACGATGCGGATATACGCGTCGCCCTGCCGCTTGCCCTTGTGCTTTTCTATTCCTGATAAATCGCCGTGAACGGAAGAGTCGTCCCCGTTTGCGCCGGATTCAGCGCCATCGGGACGTCCGGTCCTCCGATCACGATCTTGCTTTTCTTCCGGGTCAGCCAAGTAAAAATCCTTAAACAACAAGCCAACGCGGGGCGTTGGCTCTACAACTAGTGCATCACACTTGCACTAGATTAATTCTATGCGATATGCGATAACTGTCAAACCCTGGTAAGTATCCTCCCACTGCTCACTGCCGCGCCAGCACACCCTCGATCAGCCCTGCCAGCTTGGGACCCGCGGCGCGGCCGGATTCCAGGACCTCGTCGTGCGTCACCTTGTCGTGACCAGCCGCGAGCGAGTTGGAAATCAGGCTCACGCCCAGGACCCGCATTCCCCCGTGCCGCGCGACGATCACTTCGGGCACCGTGGACATCCCGACCGCGTCCGCCCCGATCAAGCGGAGGAACCGGATGTCCGCCGGCGTCTCGAAAGAGGGTCCCGCCAGCATCATGTACACGCCTTCCCGCAATTCGAGACCCATTTCCTTTGCCAGGGTGCGGGTCAGGTCCAACAGGGCGGGATCGTAGGCATGCGTCATATCGGGAAAACGCGGACCCAACATCTCGTCGTTGGGTCCGCGCAATGGATTCAGTCCCGCCATGCCGACCAGGTTGATGTGGTCCGTGATCAGCATCAGGTCGCCGGCGCGAAAGTGCGGGTTCACGCCGCCCGCCGCGTTCGTGACGATGAGGGTCTGGATGCCCAGGGCCCGCATCGCGCGGACCGGCAGCGTGATCTGCTGCATCGGATAGCCCTCATAGTAATGCGCGCGTCCGCGCATCGCCAGCACGACCTGACCGTCGAGCTGGCCGATCACCAGTTCACCCTTGTGTCCTTCAACCGTAGGGATCGGGAAATGGGGGATCGCGTGAAAATCGATCACATCCGCCTGGTCGATTTGATCCGCCACCGGGTTCAGCCCGGATCCCAAAATCAATCCGATCGCCGGCTTGTGCCGGGTGTGGGCTGCTATAAACTGTGCGGCTTGATCGATCTCTGCCTGTCCAATGAATTCATCCGATCTCATCGCGATGCCATCTCAAGACACAAGGATAGACGTTGGTTACAGCCAAAAAGTCACATCTTTGCCAACAGTTGCGCTTTTTTCTGCTGGAACTCGGCTTCGGTCAGCACGCCTTGCTTGCGCAATTCATCCAGCTCCGCCAGGAGCGCGGGAACGTCGTGCTGTGGGGCGGGGGCACGCTTGCCAAAGTGCTCATCCGTGCCCATCGCCTCTTTTTGGTTCAGCATTTCTGTTTTGAACTTGACGGGTCCGGCGATCGTGTGCAGCTTGTTCACCCCGATCTCGCTCGCCGTCAGGATTTCAATATCGCCGTAATCCAACAGCCGCCCGAGGAACGACTGGTTCAGGACCACGTCATTGACCTTTTCCAGCGATGAATCGATGACGTGCTTGTTAATCGTCCCTTCCGCTTGGATCACGCGCCGGTTGGTGACCAGATATTCCTCATTCCACCAGTCCAGGAAATCGCGCATAAAGGCAAAGAACGGGAAAATCAGCAGAAGAAAGATCAGGAATGCCAGGGGTCCCACCATCGCCGCTGCAAAGATCGACACCAATACACCCACGATGACGATCACGACGGCGACGATAAAGTTGGTGAAAAAACTGGACGCGAGCACCATCCAATGCTGTCGCGTCCGCACCACGATCTGTTCGTTATCGCCCAATAATCCTTCGACGTAGCCCATATGCTCCTTTGCCCGGTCGTGGGGGGATCAACGCGTGGACCGGTTGCCCAATGTTGGGTTCGGATGATCGGTATCGGCGAGCCGCGAGTAGACCTGCGTCGTCGTAATGTTCGAGTGCCCGAGCAGTCGTTGAACGTTTTGCAGGTCTGCTCCCTGCGTCAGCATGTGCACTGCAAAGGAATGGCGGAGGGTGTGCGGTGTCACCGAGGTCGGGATTTCCGCCTCTTTCAGGTATTCTTTAATGATGAGCCACAAACCCTGCCGCGTCAGGCGGTCGCCGCGCGGGTTGATGAACAGGGCGACCTGGTCGGGGCGGCTCATAAGGACGGGACGCCCGCGCTTTAGATAATTGGCCAGCGCATTCGCCGCCCGGTCCGAGATGGGGAGCACGCGCGTCTTTTCACCGCGCCCCTGGCAGTAGACCGTATTCTCTTGCAGGTTCACGTGCTCGGCGTCCAGCGAAACCAGCTCCGTAACGCGCAGACCGCTCGCGTACAAGAGTTCCAGGATGGCACAATCGCGCAGTCCTTTGGGAGTGCCGTGCTTTGCCGGAGCCGAGAGCAAGCGCTCGATTTCCTCCGGCGACAGCACCCGGGGCAGGCGCTTTTCAACCCGGGGGGCGTCGAGCTTGGCCGTCGGGTCTTCGGTCACCCACTTGCGGTCCAGCAGGAAATGATAGAACGTTTTGATCACGGCGACTTTGCGGGCGACGCTGGCGGGGGTATAGCGCCGCTCCTTCAAGTGCAGGAGGAAGGTGAGGAGGAGCGGCTTGTCGACGCGCGACCAACTGGAGAGTTGGGGTCGCTCGTTGGTGGCAAAGTTCAAAAACTGCGTCAGGTCGTTCCGGTAGGCTTCAATCGTATTGCGTGCATAGCCCTTGTTGTCACGAATATCGTCGAGAAAAGACTGTATTTGATCTTCCATGATTCCTCGGAGCGAACGCGTTGCCTGTGGCTTGCCCGAGCGAGCAACCGCAAGCATTGTAGCACATTCAGGGGTGAGTGACAAGTGAGGCGGGTGGGCACGCCATCGGTCGGCTCACTTCAGCGCCTGGTCGAGGTCCGCGAGCAGGTCCTCGACATTCTCAATGCCGATCGACAGTCTCACCAGCGCCGCGTCGACTTGCAGAGGTGAGCCCGCGACCGACTGGTGTGTCATCGCGGCGGGCACTTCGATCAGAGACTCGACTCCGCCGAGACTCTCGCCGAGCGTAAACAGCCGGGTGGACGCGGCTATGCGGCGCGCGGCCTCCTCACCTTCGCGGGCGATAAAGGACAGCATCCCTCCAAACGACCGCATCTGCTTGCGCGCGATGGCATGCTGGGGATGCGACTCGAGCCCCGGATACATCACCCGCGCGACGGCGCGATGCTTTTCCAGAAAGCGGGCAATTCCCATTGCATTGGCGCTGTGTCGTTCCATCCGGAGCGCCAGCGTCTTGAGACCGCGCAGGACCAGCCAGCAGTCGAACGCGCCGGGGACCGCGCCGGCGGCATTCTGCAGGAACCGGAGCCGCTCTGCCAGTTCGGGATGAGAGGTCACGACGGCGCCGCCGACCACATCGCTGTGCCCGCCCAGGTACTTGGTCGTGCTGTGCATGACCAGGTCGACGCCCAACGCCAGCGGCTGCTGCAGAAAGGGAGAGGCGAAGGTGTTGTCGACTGCGGACCAGGCATTCGCCTGTTTTGCCAGTTGGGCAACGGCGGCAATGTCGACGATCTTCATCAGCGGATTTGTGGGCGTCTCGATCCAGACCAGGCGCGTGTTGGAGCGGATAGCACGGGCGGTGGCTTGCAGGTCCGTCATATCCACGAAGGTAAACTTCAGCCCCAGGTCCTCCAGCACCTGGTGAAAGAGGCGGAAGGTCCCGCCATAGACATCGTCGCACACGACCACATGGTCGCCTGATTTCAGCATCAGCAGAATCGTCGTGATGGCGCCCATCCCCGACGAAAACGCCAGGCCGTACTCACCGCCTTCCAGCGCGGCGAGGCATTGCTCCAGCGCCGCCCGCGTGGGGTTGTTGGTGCGAGAATAGTCATAGCCCTTGTGCTCGCCGACCTGCGTCTGGGCGTAGGTCGAGGTCTGGTAGATCGGGACGACGACGGCACCGGTCGCGGGGTCGGGCGCCTGCCCAACGTGGATCGCGCGGGTCTCGAAATGGTCCATGCAACACTCCTTCAATCCGATTCGCGTGCATTATAGGTTACGGTGAGAGGGCTGTCAATGCGCTGATGCTAGAGAACGCTGGCGGCGAGCGTTCCCTACACTAGTTCTTTGACGGAGGCGGGAAACGCTTGTATACTGGCATGCGGTAAACTCATGATTCAAGTCGCTCATCCTCCTCGCCTGCTCCAGCCGCGCCTGATCACGAATGCCGCTGAATGG
>JBLMXX010000350.1:0-4676 GCA_050257995.1 Acidobacteriota bacterium
AGACGTTTCAAGGCTGGCGGGGATGTCGTCCGCTCCCGCCAGCCACTAAGAAAAAAAGGAGAAATCCCATGTCAACTCAAGAAATGACCTCGACGAATGATCTTGCAAAAAGGAAACTGCAAAGTGTTTCGATCAACTACAAGAAAGATCAATACGCACTCTGGCAAATCCTTGGAGTCTGGTTGGCCGCCGGCGCTCCCATGTGGCTACTGGGCTGGGTGGCTTATCCGGCTATGAGCACCGGTCTCCCGCCGGCGGACGCCGCTCTGCTGCGCATCGAGTTGTTGACCGTCGGGCTCATTTGGCAGTTTGTGTTGGCGATGATCATCCTCTATCGCGAAGAGGGCAACATCTGGCTGAGCACAATCAGCCGCCGTTTCTGGCTGAATCATCCGGTTTCGGCTGGAACTGGGGAGACAAAGAAATCCTTATGGTGGTGGATCATTCCTTTGGTCCTGGTTACCGCTGTCATGGATCTAGCCCTAAGGCCGCTACTTGTCAAATTGTGGACAATGATCTTCCCATTCTTCGCCGAACCAAAGGGTTATGATGGTTCAGTCTTGATGGCGCCCGAGATGCGCCCACACTTGGTCGGAGCATGGAGCATACTTGGGTTGTTCTTCGTGATGGCACTGTTCAACACTGTTCTGGGGGAGGAATTCATCTTCCGCGGCGTACTGTTGCCCAAAATGGAAGGTGCATTTGGCAGATGGGACTGGGTGGCGAACGGTGTGATTTTTGGCTTTTACCACCTTCACCAACCCTGGGGTGTTTTGGCGTCCGTCACGACCGGTCTGCTGTTCGCCTTCTGCGGCAAACGCTTCCGTAGCAACTGGTTCCCCATCATCATGCATTCCGGGCAGAGCGTGTTTTTCCTGTTCCTGATCCTGGGACTCGTCCTTGGCCTGGCGTGAGTCTCTACGTGGGAACAAGTATGCCGCATTCCATCAGTCTGAATTCACAGAATAAATATGAGATCAAAGTTTATGGCCAACTAGATGATACCTGGTTGAGCTGGTTCGGCGAAGTAAAAGTTCATACCGAGGTTTTGGCCGATAACAACCAGGTGACTACTTTCTCCGATGTGATCATGGATCAGGCTGGGTTGGTCGGCCTGATCCGGCGATTGCATGGGCTAGGGATCGTTTTGATATCCATCGTTGGGCGCGGGCCACGCACCTGAACCTAAATCCTCCAACGACATCCTGGCGCAAGTCGGGTATGACTCGACTGAAAGGATGCAGAATGCAAAGCAAATCGTTAGCCTTCTATTTCATCTTTCTTGTTGTTCTGTGCGCCGCCATTATTGTCGGTGCGAAAATGCTGGGGCAACAGGGAGCATATCTGGCACAGTTTTACATGCTAACCCCGGCTATCGCAGCAATCGTCACCCGCTTGTTCTTCTACGAGCCGCGATTCCAGGATGCCTGTCTGCGTTTCGGTAGAATCGGAGACTATGGCAAATTCTGGATTTTATCACTTGGTATTACCGCGCTTTCGTATATACTGTTCACGGTGCTTGGCGGCATCTCTTGGGATTTCACAGGCAACGTATTCTTGGAAAGATTAACCCAGCAATTTGCCGCGGCGGGGCAAGACATCAATGCGACGCTACCACCGGGCTTGACCCCGCAAATGATGCTGATGATTTACTTCGTCGGCGGTCTGACCGTTTTCAACTTACTTCCTGGCATCATCACGGGATTTGGCGAGGAGTTTGGTCATCGTGGTTTCATGTTCCCGCAGTTGTACCGGATCAAGCCCTGGGTTGGCATCATCGTCGGCGGATTGATTTGGTATGCGTGGCATCTGCCGCTAACTCTGGTCATCCCTCAGGCAGTCGAATATCCACTCTGGCAGACCTGGCTGAATTTGGCCGTTATGGCAATTGGAGCCGTTTGTACCTTTACCTACTTGGCGTATGTCTATGTCAAAAGCGAAAGCGTGTTCGTTACTTCGATTGCCCATATTGTAATGAACAATTCCACTGCCTCGTTCTCGTACTTTGCCGTGATTCAAAATCAGGTGCTCGCCAATCTAGGACTGACTCTGACCATGATGATTGTCGTCGCCATTCTGTATTACAAGAAAGAGTTGGATATTTTTCCAAGGTACTTTGATTCTACAAACGTACGGGCGACTCGGAGTTCAGTTAGGATAGGAGACCCAGTGGTAGCACGGCGTTAGCGGCTTTTGGCATTGTCGGTTGGATGACGTGACCGTTGTTGCTATTTCGGACAAGCCGCCCGCTCGACGAGTTCATACACCTGCCGCTGCACGGGAGGGAGCGAACCCACCGGGCTGGACCCCTGCCAATTGGGCAGATAGCGCGGGCTCGCGCGCCCGGTCGGGACGGCCGCGAGGGTGGCATGCGCAACCTGAACGATGGGAGAAAGACCGTCAATAAGACTTGCCTCCCATGGGGGCAAATTAGCAAAGATAAACCGAGCGCCTGGATGACATTACTCATCTAGGCGCTTGACTTGTTGGCGGCACAAGAGGGCTCTTGTGCGGGAAAATGCCATCAAATCGCGGCATCTCTCCGCACCCATCCTCAGGAAAGAATTGAGAGGGAGCCTCACGTTACATCTGTTTTTTGGACGATACTGAGAGCAGCAGATGCTTGATGCGGCGACATCATGCCGGATAGCGCATAGTCGATGGCCTGTTCTAACGACATCGCCTTTCCCTCTGCCCACGCCCTTCCCAGTGTTTTCTCATCAGTGCTTGACTGCGCCATCGGCCAATAGCGGTCATAGGGCGCCCGGTTGTACACGCGGATGGACAAGTGAATGCCGTCGCGCAATGCCTCCGCCGCGCCGAACAGCCTTGCGGCCCGCTCCGGCTGTCCCTCTGCGGCTGCCACACCTGCCAGTCCCGCCAGCGCTTCTGCTATATATTCTCTTTCGCCCGCCCGCTTATGATGCTGCAGGCTCTCTTTGAAAAGCTCAGAGGCCCGCGTGGTATCCCCAAAGTATTGAGCCACATCCCCGAGATTGTGGAGAATCCAGCCATATAGAAACCAATCGCCCTGCGCAACTCGCAGAGCCTCTTCGTAGAGTACCCTTGCTCGCGCATAATCACCCTGCAAACGCGCCACATCCCCCGATGCGCCCAATGCCCATGCGACATAACTCTTGTTCCCGCTTTCCCGGAATATCGCCAGCGCTTGCTCGCGGCGCGACCAGGCAATCGCATAATCTCCCTGCCGCAAGTCAACCTCGGATAGGTAGATCAGCACGCTGGCGATAAGTTGTCCGTCACCCAGCTCATGGGCCAGCGCCAGACTCTCCTCCAAGACGGGTCTCGCTCCCGGGAGCTCGGCGTGTTGAAGGATATCTCCAAGGTTAGCCAGCGCCGGCAGTACAAGCCACTGGTCTCCTACCTCGCGTGCGAGCGCAACGCTCTGCTCGAGATATGCGCGCGCTTGGGCATGGTTGCCCTCCTGTGCGCAAAGCCATCCAAGCCTGACCAATGCAAGAGCGGCGTGCCGTTTATCTCCCAATTTGTTGAACAGGGTAAAGCTTTCCAATACGCGCAGTCGAGCCGTGTCAAGGTCGCCCTCGGTGCTCGTCACATTTCCCACGCCTAGGAGCACCTTGGCGAGGACCGCGGAGCCCGGCCTGCAATTTTGCGAACGTGCCAATGCATGATCGAGAAAGCGCTGTCCTTCATTCGCATAATTGGCATCCCGCCAAAAGTCGTAGAGTGCGCCGACCAATCGCATTTCTATCTCGCCATCCTCGACGGTTTGACTCCACGCGAGCGCGGCGCGGAAATTGTCCCAGTCCGCTTCCAGCCGGCTCAGTGCGACGCCTCGCGCCGCACTGAAGAGTGCCGGTTCTTTCTCCTCGGCGAATGCCAAAAAGTACGCCAGGTGGCGATGGCGCATCGTCTCTGTCTCCCCCGACTCTTGCAGCTTTTCGCTCGCATACTGGCGAATTGTCTCAAGAAACCGGTAGCGGGTCTCACCGCCCAATTCTTCCACGAGCACCAACGACTTGTCTACCAGATGGGTCTGGAGGTCGAGGACGTGTGACCGCTCGATCTCCGTACCGGCGCAGACCTCTTCCGCCGCTTCCAGTGTCCATCCACCTGCAAAGACGGACAGCCGGCGAAGAAGGATTTGTTCTGCCTCTGGGAGTAAATCGTAGCTCCAGTCTATGAGCGCGCGCAATGTCTGATGCCGGGGCAACGCCGTGCGGCTTCCGATGGTCAGCAACTGGAAACGATCGTCGAGACGCGCCGCGATCTGTTCGACCGATAACGCCCTCAGGCGCGCCGCCGCCAGCTCGATGGCGAGCGGAATCCCGTCCAGTCGTCGGCAGATGAGCGCCACCGCCGAGGCATTCTGCTCGGTCATCTCAAATCCGGGCTGCACGGCCCGCGCGCGGTCCACCCAAAGGCGAACGGCTTCGGACGAACTCAATTCCTTTGGGGGCTGCTGCATTCGGGTGGGGAGCGTAAGTGAGGGCACGTGCCAGACTGTTTCCCCCGTGATCCCCAGAGGCTCACGACTCGTCGCCAGTATTTTCAAGCCGGGACACGCGGACAAGAGCCTTTCGACCAGTCGAGCGCATGCTTGAATCAGATGTTCGCAGTTGTCTAGCACCAGGAGCAGCCGCTTGGCGTGCAGATAGTTCGCGAGCGTATCCTCAGGTGTCTCGAGAGCGACG
>JBLMXX010000351.1:0-5984 GCA_050257995.1 Acidobacteriota bacterium
GATCCAATAGCAAAACCTCTGCGGTGCGCCGGATTCCGACCAGCGCGGGCAGCATCGCGGTCCATCCCCCATCCGGACTAAAGCCGACCGTGGCATAGTATGGCGTAAACGTCACCTCCGGCGCGACCAGAACGACATCCGAGGCGAGCACCAGACCGATTGAGCCGCCGGTCACGAGGCCGTGCACCGCCGCGACGATGGGGAACGGCAGGGTGACGAAACTCAGGATCGCTTGGTTGAGCGGTCCCACCACCTGCTTGGAGTAGGTTTCAATAGCACGCCGGTGGTCGAAAAACGAGCGCACATCGCCGCCGGTGGAAAACGATTTGCCGTTCGCCTGCAGGATCATCACGCGTACCGCGGCGTCGCCGCGCAAATTCTCCACCACGGAGATCAGGTCGTTCAACAGTTCCGGGATAAGACTGTTGTGCCGCGTGGGGCGATTCAGGGTGACGGCGGCAATGGGACCGCTCTTTTCCAATATAACCAAACTGTTCATATTCCATTCCAACGGATGACGGTCTCGCCCTGGCATCCGATCCGGCCGCCCGGACGCGTGACAACGGTTTCTACGCGTGCCATGCGTTCGGCGAGTTGGACCTCCAGCACGCGCAGGGAGACTGTCACCATCTCCCCGACGAAGGTCGGCTCGGGAAACATCAGGTCCTGGCTGACCTGTGCCGCGCCTGGGAAATACCGCTCCAGCGCGGTGTGGATGAGGCTGTAAAGAAACATCCCGTGCGCCACGGTCTTGCCAAAGCGTGTGCGCGCCGAGAACTCTGGATCGACGTGGATCGGGTTGTCGTCCCCACTCAACACGGCAAAGCGGTTGAAATCCTCTTGCGTGAGCACGCGCTCGAGGGAGACGGTTTGACTGGCTACAATCTGCATGTTATTCACAGACGATTGAAATCGTTACGGCCAGAATCACTTTTCGTTACCGCGAATTGTTACGCCGATTCTCATGACCCATAGCGCGCTTTGAGGTCCCCGCGAACGACCTTGCCGAGCGCATTTCGCGGCAGCGCTTCCACGGTCACCACGCTCTTGGGGATCTTGTAGCGCGCCAGTCTGCCCTCGCAGTATCCAAGCAACTCCGCCTCCGTGGCAGTCACTCCCGGCTTGAACGCGACGATTACACGACCGACCTCATTCCATTTCGGGTCGGGGACGCCGATCACGCATACTTCACGGACGGCGGGATGCTGGCTGAGGAGCGCCTCGATCTCAGCGGGATAGACGTTCAACCCGCCGCTCTTGAACATTTCCTTCAAACGCCCCACGACGTAGGTGAGACCCTCTTCGTCCTGCATCGCGATGTCGCCGGTGCGGAACCACCCGTCCGCGAATACTTCCGCCGACGCTTCCGGCCGGTTCCAGTACCCGGAGAATACGTTGGGTCCGCGCAGCCAGATCTCGCCCACCTCCCCGCGGGGGACCTCTTGGCCTTCTGGACTCATCAGGCGCTCTTCGTTAAAGAAGGCGGACTTGCCGATAAAGCCGAGGCGCGCAGTGCCTCTATCGAAATCCTCCGGCTCCATCATAAAGGCCGTCGGCGAGGTCTCGGTCAGACCGTACCCGCCGCCAAAGGGCAAGCCGCGCTCGCGGAAAATGCCCACCACCGAGAGCGGACAGCGGTCGCCGCCGTTGTAGAACATCCGCACGGACGATAGGTCCGTCGTCTTGAAAAGAGGCGACGCCTGCAACATCTGCCAGACCGCCGGAACCCCCATCACCACCGTTGCCTTTTCGCTTTCGATGAGACGCAGAGCTTGGTCCGGCTCGTATTTGCGTGGCATCACCACCCGCGCCCCCATCAGCAAAGCCGGCAAGGTAAACAGCCCGATTCCGCCCACGTGGACAAGGGGCAGGAGGGTGAGGAACACATCGCTAGACGTAAAGCCGAGCGGGATGATATCGTTCATCGCGTTCCAGAACTGGTTGGCGTGCGTCAGCACGGCACCCTTGGGCTTGCCGGTTGTGCCCGACGTATAGACGAACAAGAGCGGACGGTCCCATGGGAGCGGTCCGGCGGGCTCGTTCTCCGGCTGACCGGCGATCAAATCTCGGTACGTGCCGGCACCGGCGGGCGGCTCGCCCTCAAGAACAAAGAACTTTTCGAGAGCCGTTTGCTGCCGGAGGTCCGGGATAAGGGCAGCCTGCTCCGACCCGACGAACGCGATACGTGCACCGCTGTCCTGAACTTGGTAAGCCAGTTCGGGCACCGTCAGGCGGTAGTTGAGGGACACGACCGTCATGCCCACTTTGCCCGCGCCAAAAAGGATCGTCAGGAACTCGGGATAGTTCATCGCCAGGACGCCGAGGCGATCGCCCTCCTTCAAGCCCAATCCCAGGAGCGCATGGGCAATCCGATTAGCCTCGCGATTGAGGTCGCCATAAGTTAACGTGCGTTCGGGAGTGACGAGCGCGAGACGATGAGGGTGCAATTGCGCATGGCGTGCAATCCAGAAACCTATACCGTACATGGGCTAGCCTCCCCTTACCTTTACCCTCTCCCCCAACTCCCTCCCTTTCCTCCATGAGGGGAGAGGGCCGGGGTGAGGGGAGAGAGGGGTTAGGAGTGAGAGATTTGAAGATGTTCGACGAGCATCGACATGAATTCGTCGGGTTTTTCAATATAGGGTGAGTGACCGGTGTCAGGAATGACTTTTTCCCAGTACGCCCCGCCTTGCGCTTTATATTGGTCGAGCACGGCGCGGGTCTGAGACACCATCGGCTGCGATGGATAGATTGCCTCACCGGGCCAACCGGGCACAAATCCCAACTTGCCAAGTGTGCCGAGATCGAAAAAGGAATTGTCGGACACGATTTGGTCATCCGAGCCGCGGACCCACAAGACCGGCGGCTTGTACGCGGCGGCGATTAACCGTTTCACGCTGTCCCCAACGTACTTGGGCGACGTGGCGTTGATGGGTCCCCATTTGCCGGGGGCGACGTTGGGCCAGTTGGCGGAGGGGACCATATCTCCAGGATATTTATCCGGCCCAATCTTTTCCGTCAAAAGCGACGAGAGCAGGTCCTCTTCGCGTGCGGCTTTGAACGGCGGCTTCCAGTAGAACGCGTTCATCACCACCCGAGGCGACGCTTGTGGATTGTCCGTGCTACGGTCCTGTGCCGCGATCAGTTTCGGAAAATCGGGATTGACGACCCCGCCGCCGGAACCGGCGAAATCGTCGTAACACGGCGTGCCGTTCACATCCTTGGTCCCGCCGAATCCATAGGGCGACCCGGGATCGACGACCGTGGCGGAGAGGATGCTCCGCCCCGCGGCAGGGACCAGATTGAAGACGACCGTCCCACCGAGCGAATGCCCCACAGCGTGATAGCGGTCGAGCCTCAGAGCCTGCGCTAACGCCAGTAGGTCATCCACGAAATCGCCATAGCCGCGCGTAGCATCGATCAACTTATCCTCGGTGTCGCCATAGCCGCGGAGGTCAGGGGCAATGCCGCGGTATGCGCTCGGCAGTTTCAGCATGATCTCTTCCCAATATGTTGCCGAAGACGCGTTGCCGTGAATGAAGAGTACGGGAATTCCCTTTTCATCGCCGCTCACCAAGACGTGCGTTTTGAGACGCGCCGTATCCACCATTTTTGAGGTGATACCGGGCAGAGTTGGAACGCTGGACATGGGTCTCCTTTCATTGCAAATCGCAGATTGCAGATTGCAGATTAGCCATTACGTTTCACGTTTTACGCTTTACGGACTAGTCACCACTCACCGCTCACATATTTCCGTATTTCTCCTTCAATTCCCTCTTCAGGATCTTGCCTGCCGCCGAGATGGGCAAGGCGTCCACAAAGACGACCGAGCGCGGGACTTTATAATTTGCCAAGTGCTCGCTCATAAAATTGAGCAGTTCGTCCTCATGTACCGCCTGGCCCGCCTTGAGCACGACGACCGCTTTACCGACCTCGCCCCACCTGGCGTCCGGCACGCCGACGACGGCGCACATATGGACGGCGGGGTGCTGGTAAAGCACCTTTTCGATTTCGACGGGGTAGACATTCTCGCCGCCGCTGAGGAACATGTCCTTTTTGCGGTCCACGATAAAGAAATACCATTCCTCGTCGTACCGCGCCAGGTCGCCGGTATGGAACCATCCCTCCCCATCTACTGCCGCGGCGCTGGCTTCCGGGTTGTTGAAATAGCCGGAACAGTAGGACGGACCCTTGAGCACCAGTTCGCCCACCGCGTTCGGACCCAGCGGGCGATTGTCCTCGTCGACCACGCGCGCGTCCACGAAAAAGTTCGGGCGCCCGATCGAGCCGGCTTTGCGGATGGCATCTTGTGGCGCGAGCGCGAAAATGCCCGGCCCGAACTCGGTCATCCCGAAACCCTGCTTGAAACGTATCCCTTTCTCGCGGGTATACTGTTCCACCAGCGGGACGGGGAGCGGCGCGCCGCCGCTCGTGCAAAAACGCAGAGAAGACAGGTCCGCTGTCGCCCAATTCTCAGCCTGCGTCATCATCTGGTACATGGTCGGGACGCCGCCAAAGACGGTGACGCGCTCGCGCTCGATGAGCGCCAGCACCCGGGCGGGATCGAACTGCCGGAGCAAAATCGTCGTGCCTCCAAAAATCACCTGCGGGAGCGTATAGACGAAGAGACCGCCGGTGTGGAACATTGGAAAGACGTTCAGGTACACGTCGTCGTGGGTGACGTCGTGGATGACGGTGTTGAGCGTGTTCCACGCGATCATGCGGTGCGAGACCTGAGCGGCTTTGGGCAGACCGGTCGTCCCGCCCGTGAAAATCAAGGCGGCAATGTCCTCCGCCTCCAGCGATTCGCAAGTCGCCGAACTCGCCGCGCCGCTTTCGAGCGTGATCTCGAAATGGCGGCTGGGCTGGATGCCCGTGCCTTCGATGTGCAAATAATGGGAGATGGCATGAGGCGTGCCGCGCACCGCCTTTTCCAATTCCGCGATCGTGTCCTTGAAATCGTCCGAGAAGATGAGCACCTTGGGGGTCGTGTTCTGGATAATGCCTTCGGCTTCCCGCCAGTGGAGGCGCCAATTGAGGGCGGTATGGATCGCGCCAAGTTTGCTGCAAGCAAAGAAACAGTCCAGGTGCTCGACGCCATCGCGCGCCAGGATGGCGACCCGGTCTCCTTTGCCCACGCCGACGCTCTCAAGCCAGTTCGCGAACCGGTTCGCGCGCTCGTTCAACTGGCGAAACGTCAGCCGCCATTCCGGGTCTTTGCCCGTGTCGACAATCGCCAACTTATCAGGCGAATAGATCGCGCGCCGTCCTAGATAGTCTCCGATATACATAGTCAGTGGTCAGTGGCCAGTGGTTGGTGGCTAGTGGTTGGTAGATGGGAAATTAGACTGTAGCACATTTTGCGAATCTCCGTAATTAGATTCTCGATCTGCTTCATCTCTTGATCGGCGATATAACCCAATTCAAACGCAATCACGACTTGAGTGTCCACTTCCGCGGCAGAACCAATTGCCATGTAGAGGAACTGACGGAACTCGCCGGTGTGTTGGCGGGCTTGCCCTTCGGCAATGTTGGATGGTACTGAAACGGCGGAACGGCGCAGTTGGTCCGCCAGTGCATATTTTTCGTGCGGTAGGAATTTGAGCGTCAAGGCGTAAACTTGTTTGACCAACTCGATCCCCTTTTGCCAGATCTTGAGATCGCGGTAACTCTTAATCTCACCGGTCATTCGCGGCTCCTATTGTCCAGCGTCTACTAACAACTGACCACTGACCACTAACCACTATTTGTCCACTTCCAGACCGTGGCCGCCATCGCCATGCCGCCGCCGGTGGCGCAAAAGACCACATAATCACCTTTTTTCGGCGCGGGAGGCTGACCGTGGGCCGCGCGTCCGCCGTATAGGGCATCGTCGAGAGCCGCGGGGATGCAAGCGGACCCGATATAGCCCCACTTGTCCATGATCCAGTGCGTTTTGCTCATCGGCTGACCGAGGTTTTGCATCACAAATTCGATCGTGCGCA
>JBLMXX010000352.1:0-2882 GCA_050257995.1 Acidobacteriota bacterium
GATCCCGCCCTGACCGGGCCCATCACGCATTCCATCTTCCCGGTGCTCGCCGCCACGCACCAGGTCAATCGGGTAGCCGCGCTGGCGGTGGCGACTGCCGAAATGATCGAGTTCGGGCAAACGTACATGGCGCAGATCGTACGCAACGCGCAAGCGCTCGGCGCGGCGTTGGAAAAACGCGGCATTCCCGTACTGGGTTCCCGCAAGGGCTATACGCGCACCCACCAGGTTATCGCCGACGCGCGCGCCTTTGGCGGCGGGCTGGATGTGGCTCATTTGCTGGCGCGCGCCAACTTGGTGACGAACAAGAATCTTATTCCGAGCGATACTCCGGCGGCTTGGGATAGACCCGGCGGACTGCGCATGGGCACGATCGAAGTCACACGCTACGGCATGCACGAAAAGGAAATGGACGTGATCGCCGGTTTTATGGCGCGGGTGCTGATCGAAAAGCAATCTCCCGCCACGGTGGGGGAAGATGTGATCGAGTTCCGCCAGGGTTACCAAACCTTGTATTACAACTTTGACCATGCTTTGCCTCCGCAATGATCGGGCGGTTCAATGAGATATAATCGGTCCATGTCAGTCCTAGACGTTCGCGGCAAGTCCTTTGATACGGTCGTCTCCCCCCAGCGGATCGTTTCGCTCGTGCCAAGCATTACAGAGACCCTTTTTGCCTTTGGGGCGGGCGACCGCGTGGTTGGAGTGACCGACTATTGTATACACCCCGCAGACCAAGTGGTTGCCAAGACGAAGATCGGCGGGACCAAGAGCCCGCGCGGGCGCGATATCCTTGCGCTCCAGCCGGACCTGGTGATCGCCAACGTCGAAGAAAACCGCCGGGCGGATGTGGCGGAACTGGAAGCGCACGGTATTCTGGTCTTTGTGACCTTTGCTCGGACCGTTCGCTCCGCCATCGCCGAAATGCGCGCTCTCGCCGAACTGATTGGCGCGACCGGGGCGGGACGGCTTATCGATCCGATCGAACGGTCCCTGGACGCACTCGGGCCGAGAGAACGGAGAGCACGCGTGTTTGTCGCCATCTGGCGCGACCCGTGGATGACGGCAAACGACGACACCTATATCGGCGACCTGATCAAGACGTGCGGCGGGCAGAATATTTTTGCGGACCGCGAACGCTTGTTTCCCCTTGCTGCGGATTTGGGACGTTCTCCCGCGCGCACCGTCGAGGGCGCGGACATACGGTACCCGCGTGTATCGTTGGAGGAGGTCGCGGCGCTCAATCCCGATGTTATCCTCTTGCCGGACGAGCCGTACCGGTTTGGTGAAAAGGACGCCGAAGAACTGCGCCGAGTGCCCGGACTGGAGCGCGTGCCGGTGCGTCGCGTCGACGGCACACTGGTATCCTGGTACGGCATCCGAATGGAGCGCGCGCTCGAAACGCTCCCGCAAATATTGATTATCTAATAGAACCGGAAGGGATCACGAGTGAAGAGTGAAAACATATTGATTGAAAAGTCTGCCGGCGCCATCGTGTTTTACCCCGGGGAGAGAATCGAATACCTGTTACTGCTCTCCACCTATTGGGGTTTTCCCAAAGGGAGAATCGAAAAAAAAGAGGACGAACGCACCGCGGCTTTGCGCGAAGTTCGCGAAGAGACCGGGCTGGAGGTCGCGATTGTGGAGGGCTGGCGCGAGGCGGACGACTATTGGTATCAACTCAAGGGACAGCGGGTCCACAAGCAGGCCGTCTTTTTCATCGCGCAGGCGCCCAGCCGCGAGTCCAAAATCTCCTGGGAGCACGAGGATATGGCCTGGCTGACGTTCGAAGCGGCGCTGGACCGGCTCAAGTTTGATAACTTACGACAATTGCTCACCGGCGCCAACGCGTTTATTGAAAAAAGTAAAACGTGAAACGTGAAGCGTAAAGTGAAAAGCGCAATATCCGGAGGCGAGGTCGAATGAAAATTCTGGCTGTGGACGTCGGGACGGGGACGCAGGATATCCTGCTGTTCGACTCGTCCGTCGAGGTTGAGAATTGTTTGCAGATGATCATGCCCTCGCCCACGGTGCTGGTCGCGCGACAAATCCGGGCGGCAACGGCACGCGGTCAAGCCGTGCTGCTCACCGGCACGATCATGGGGGGCGGTCCTTCCAGCTGGGCGGCGGAGGACCACCTGCGCGCGGGGCATGCGATGTTTGCGACGCCGAACGCCGCCAAGAGTTTCAACGACGATCTCGCCGAGGTGAAGAAAACGGGGATCCAGGTCATCGGCGAGGATGAAGCCGCCCGACTGCAAGGGGTCCAGCGGATCGAGATGCGCGACATTGACCTTGACGCGCTGCGCCGCTCCTTCGCCGCTTTTGGGCTCGACCTGCAATTCGACGCGCTGGCGGTGGCGGTTTTCGACCACGGCAATGCGCCGCCCGGCTATAGTGATCGCCTCTTCCGGTTCGAGTTCCTGGCGGAGCGCATCCGGGCTTTTAACAGCCCGGCGGCATTTGCTTTTATGCGCTCTGAAATTCCAGAGCGGCTCACGCGGATGAAGTCGGTCGCGGACGGTGTGCAATCCGACGCCCCGCTCCTCGTCATGGACACGGCGCCGGCGGCAGTCCTCGGCGCGATGGAAGACGACCGCGTGCGCGCGCATGAGGCAGGGTCGGCTTTTGTCGTCAACGTGGGAAATTTCCACACCCTCGCTTTTCGATTCGACCACGGCGCGATCACGGGTGTGTTCGAGCACCACACCGGCGAGCTCAAGCCGGAGCAGTTGGAGGATTTCATCCACCGGCTCGCCGCCGGCACGCTGACGCACGAGGCGGTCTTTAATTCCCAGGGGCACGGCGCGCTGGTCCTGAATGCGCAGGGTATCCCGATCGATTTTCTCGCGGTCGTCGGACCCCGGCGCGGGATGCTGCTG
>JBLMXX010000353.1:0-6023 GCA_050257995.1 Acidobacteriota bacterium
GCGTCCGTGGAAGCCAGGGTTTCCCACTGCCCCGCCGCGAGGAGAACGTAGGCGGTCTGGCGCGGTCCCGCAGGCGTACCGGCGCGTATTTCGTATAACGTACCCAGCATCTGCCGCGCACTGCGCTGGTTCGGGTCGAGGCGAACGGCCGTTTCCAATTCGGCAATCGCCTGCGCATAGTAGCTGTCCCGGCGAGAAGAGTCCACCGTGGATAGTTGGCGGAATATACTGCCGAGTGACGCGTGTGCGTTCGCGTCATTCGGATTTTGCTGGATGGCACTGCGGCGGGCGAGCAGGTCGTTCCAGACAGACGGACGCATGAAGGTTAGAGTCGGATTCGTCGGCGGCTCGTGGTTTGTAAAGTTCCATGTAAAACGGGCACCGTCAAAGTCTGGGTTGGGCGGATCGTAGTTGGCGATTTGTTCCGGCAGGGTGGATTCCGGGAATCGGAGTGTGATGCGCGCACTCCCGATGCTCCCTTTCCATCCGGTTGCGGTTCTGAGACCGTAGGCGAAACGCGGCAGAGCCGAATCGCCTAAATCCTGTTGAAAGTCCATGCGCACGGTTTTCTTCTCGTCGGCCGCAAGCGGAAGCGTAAAGGTATACCAGTCCACTGTGCGCACCGCGCTTCCAACTTTGAGATCGGCACGCGCGGGAGTCAGTGTGGCTTTCTTTCCCTCGACGCTGACGGCGAACGTGTTCAATTTGCCGGGGTCGAATGTAAACGGGTCGCCCGCCCATGCCGGAAACCCCATGGCGACCTGGATATCATTCAAGTTGTCCGTGTTGTGCAATTTAAAAGTCGAATAGCCGGTCACCAATGCATGTCCACTGCTCTCACCAATGTCAGCGTCGACGGTGAGAGCCACGAGTTCGACGGGTGTGTCGCGTTGGACGGGAGCGAGTGCGACGGGGATAGGAATCCCGGTGGGCGCCTGGGCGCGGAGGCTGGCAGGGGTGAGCAGGATCAGAACAAATAGGATTGTGCTGGAGCAGGCAAACAGTGCCTGGCTTGAACGGGCTGCGGGCTTCATCGGGTTTTCACAACCGCCGGACTTTCGGGGATGCAATGAATTCTCTGAAGAGGGTGGGGCAAAATAGTCTAACCTGCCAGTGGCTCGACGAGAGGGACAGTCAGCCGGACTAGAGTTCCTTTGCCGGGTTCGGATTCGATCTTGAGGTCGCCCTGGGCGATCTCAGCACGCTCTTTCATGTTCAACAGTCCAAGATTGCCTCGCTGTGCGTATGTCTCTTCCATTTGCTGGACGTCAAAACCGCACCCGTCATCCTGGACGGTGACCATGAGGACCTCTTTTGTTTGCCGCGCGGTGATCCAGATGTGCTTGGCATTCGCATGCTTTCTGACATTCCCTACGGCTTCCTGTATGATAGAGAAAATGGAGGCCTCGGCTCTGGGCGCCAGGCGCGCAGAAAGAGAATTGAGCTCGAGGAGGATCTCAACATCCTTGTTCTCGCGCTGGCGGTCGACATACGCGGTTAGGGCAGATGCCAGTCCCTGGGTTTCCAGCAGGACCGGTCGCAAATTAAACAACATGTTACGAATCTGGTGGAGTGCCTGGAGCGCCAACCGCTCTGCGTTTTCTACTTCTTCCTTGGATCGCTCGGGGGACCGGACCATGACGTCCTTCAGGAACCGCAGATTCATAATAAGGGCCGAAAGGAGTTGGGAGGGTCCGTCGTGCAGGTCGCGCGCCAGTTCGCGGCGCACCTCGTCCTCAATCGAGACCACGCGGTCGCGCTCGGCGACGACCTGGGCATACAGGCGGGCATTTTCGATTGCCACAGCGGACTGGTTGGCGAACGCGAGCAACAGTTCCTGATCGTTGGCGTTGAACTTGCCGCCCGATATTTTGTTCAGTACCTCGATCACGCCAATGGGTTTGCCTTTCTGCACCATCGGCACTGCCATCAGCGAGGTAATCGCAAAGCCGTTGGTTTCTCGGAGCCGGAGGAAGCGATCATCGGTTCGGACATCATTGACAATGATGGGCTGGCCTTGCGTGAAAGCGGATCCGGCAATTCCCTGATCGGAAGGAAATCGAACGTCGAGCAGGATGTCACCGCTGCCGCCCTGCACCACCCGAAAGACCAGTTCATTAGTCGCCGGATCGAAGAGCAGAAGTGAACCGGCGTTTGCCCGCACCACGTCGACCGCGCTCTGGAGGATCTTTGAGAGGAGCTGGTTAAGGTCTAGTTCGGAGGTAAGACTTTGGGCGACCTCTTGTAGAACTTTAAAGGCTCCCACTTTTTGTTCCAATCTCAAGATCTGAGATTGGGAAGTTATCGAGTCGGGATTGGAACGAATTTTGGGCCGGTTGCTAAAGAATCTCATTCCATTTGCCTACTACCGTAAAGGAGCCCTCGGATGCGGTGCAAGGAGTTGTTGGATGTGCGGGAGTTGCCGCCGGGCGGCTTCTTCTCCGCAACGGATGAGTTCGTGGACCTTGTCGTATTCCAACGTGCCATAGCGTGCCACGTCCGGCTGGATCAGAACGTCCACAGGACCCATACGGCTCTTTATGATCTCGCTTTCCATAATTTCCATGGCACCCATCAGGATGCCAATAACGTTAGGCGGGCGCCCCTCTCGTTTCTGCTCGCGGCGATGAAGGCGGTCTTCCAGGCTAGGGATGACATTGGAGGCAATGATGATATTCGTGCCCCTATCGGCGAGTAACTGCGAAGGGACTGGATTGACCGAGCCGCCGTCAATTAAGAAACGATCGGCAATTCGGGCCGGCTCAAAGATACCTATAACGCTCATGCTTGCGCGCACAGCCTCAGCTACCGGTCCTCGCTCGAAGACGATCTCTTCGCCTGAAATCAAATCGGTAGCAATAATATACAACGGGATTTCCAAATCGTCAAAAGCCTTGTCTGACAGCCACTTGCGAAAATAGCCCAAGACCACGTTGCCCTTTATCAAACCCGACCGCGGTGGCATAGACAAGTCCCAAAAACGGAAACCGGTGACAAAGTTATACTGCTTTTGCACGAGGACGGCAAATTCCTGCAAGTCGGCAACCGAGCGACCGGCCGCGTACAGTCCTCCGAAAACGGCGCCTGCGCTCGTCGCCGCGATCATGTCGACGGGGATGCCCTCCTGCTCCAGCACTTTAAATACGCCGATGTGGGCAAACCCACGGGCATTACCGCTTGAGAGGGCCAGCCCAACTTGGCGCTGGGCGATTCTGCGCGCTAGGCGCAAGAGTTTCTTGTCGCTTTCACCGCTTTCCCAATACCCCTTGGGCGCGACCCTTTTGATCCATGATTTTCCGGTGGCCCCGAGGATGACCGTTATGTCGGCCAGTTCCATCGCTTTGAGAGTCAGAGGCGTTTCGTACGGCGCCACGGCAAGGAGCACCCAATAATATTGTTCTACCAGGGTGCTGAGCCGCCCCGGCAGTGCCTCGGCATCCAGCGCCTCGCCGCCGCGGGCCAGAAATATCTGTGAGTGTGCGAGGGATGCCTGGTCGAGTGTGACATTGGCAAGCCCTCCTAGGTCGAATAGGAAAACGTCCTCGCCGGTGACCTGGGCCAGATGCCGCGCCAGGGAAGGGGCGGCAGACCCTGCCACGGCGACGATATTAAATTCTTCCTGAACGTGGGTTTGACTGGTGCGCCCCAGGCGACGCCCCAATTCGCGTGTGAGACTGAGGGCGACGGAAGGATGCAGCTTGAGCATCTCGTCAAGGTCCTCTTTGCGAAGGACCAAAAGATCCACGTCCAGAACGACCTGGACGGTTGCCGTGCGTTTGTCCGTGAGGAGGAGAGCCATCTCGCCAAAGAAATTTCCGGGACCGAGATAGGCAAGGATCTTTTCCTGCCCGCCCTTTTCGGTCAGGACTTTGACCTGACCAGTTTCGATCAGGTACATACAGTCCCCCGGGTCGTCCTCCGAAAAGATCGTCGTTCCATTATGATAATGCTCTCGCTGAAGACGTTGGGAAATGGCGTCCAGAACGTCTTCGTCCAGCTCGCTGAAAAATGGAATACTCTTGAGGTCGTGTTTCAACAGTCAAACCCTCGATTGTCAGTATCGGGAAGACAAGTTATTCGGCGGGCGAAACGCTATCGGCGACAGGGGAGGTCAGTGCATCAACCTCGGTCCGTGCTCTCAGGGTCTCCGATTCGGCTCCCAGTCGTTCGAAGGTGGCATAAGCGGTCTCGAGCAGTTGGCGGGCTTGCGAGGAATGACCGAGCATGCGTTCCAGGAGTGCCAACTCGAACTGGGTCTCTGCCAATTCGAATGGATTTCTCAAATTCGTAAAGATACTGAGGCTCGCCTGAAAGTGGCGCCCGGCGCCCTCGAGGTCCGCTTTGGCGAACGATATGCGACCTAATATCCGGAGCACCTGTCCTTCGATCAGCCGGTTTCCGATTTCTGTGGTGATGGTCAGTGCTTGAAGCGTGGCGTGGCTGGCTCGGTCCATTTGCTTTTCCCCGAGGTACGCTTCTCCCAAAAGCCGCTGTGTATCGGCCTCGAGTTCGCGAGAACCCATGTCGATAGCAGTGTTGAGACTGCGCTCCAAGTCTTGAATGGCACCCTCGCACTGCCCTTGAAGCAGTTTGATGTAAGCCAGGTTGTTCAGCGCGAGCAAAACGATCCGCCCGCTTTTGATCAGCTCGCCGATGGAGAGCGCTTTCTGCCCCAATTCCATCGCCCGCACATAATCGCCTTTGGCGCGGTAAAGCTCGCCCAGGTTGTTATTGAGACGCGCGACGCCCTCAATGTCTCCGATCTTTTCCTTGATTTCCAATGATTGTTCAAAGTGGTATAGCGCCCTGTTCCAGTCGCCCTGGTCCCATGCAATCACGCCCAGGTTAGTGTGGGAGTTGGCGAGCCCATACGAGTCGCCGGTCGCTTCCCGGAGGCGCAGCCCCTTTTCGGCGTATGCCAGCGCGCGGGTCCAGTCCCCCCTTTCCCGGAAGAGCACGACGAGCCGGTTGTAAGCCGAAGCCATTTCGTTATAATGGTCCGTCCCCTCGGCGATCTGCAAGGTGCGCATTTGCCATTGGTATGCTTCCTCGAATTGCCCTCGCCGGTGATGCACCCAACCAATGTCGTTATAGGTTCGCATGCGCTCGACCGTTTTGGCAGAATTCGGATCGCGATCCAGGGCGTTTAGTGCGCCCTGGAGCCAATGCAGCGCTTCGGTATAGTCGCCGCGCCGTTCGTGGATGCGTCCGATGCGGCGCATGATCTCGGCGCTGGGGCGCAGCCCCTCGGCTTGTCCTGCCGTCCGGATCGTTTCCAGAGCGATCAGCTGCGAATTCAACGCGCCATCATAATCGCCTATGAATGTCTGGATATTGCCCAGACCGGTATAGACGTCGATGCGTTCTTCCGTCGTCGGACGGGTCTGGGTCAGGCAGTCGGCCGCGAGCAGGTAATAGCGTAGGGACTCGTTGTTGGCAAAGCGCTCCGCGGCTCGCTTGCCTGCTCGAATCAAATAGGGCCGAGCGCGATCGGCATTCTTGCTCTCGGCATTGTGAAATGCCAGTTGCTCGATGTGATCCTCGAGGCGCCCCTTGAACAGCGTCTCGATACCTTCTGCGATTTTGTGGTGCAGGCGCTCGCGCCGCCGGATGAGGAGACTGTTGTAGACCGTTTCCTCGATCAGGATATTGTGGAAGCGGTACTCGGGGTCTGGACCGGTTTGGACGCGTCGAATGAGTTCGCGATCCTCCAATTCTTGAAGGTCCGCCTCCAGATTCCGGGCATCCTCGAGCACCTCACTCAAAAGCTTTCGCGTAAAGCCTCGCCCGATGACGGCCGCACATTGGATTGCCTGACGCGCTCCTTCGCTCAGGTCGTCGACGCGCGTCATGATCAACCCCTGCAGCGTGCGCGGCACCTGCAAATCGATCTTCTCGGTGCCGGGTGCCACCTGCCAATGACCTTCAGTCCGGCAGATGATACCGCGATCGATCAACATTCGGATGATCTCTTCGAGATAAAAAGGATTGCCTTCGGCGCGCTCAGGGATCAACTGTTTGAG
>JBLMXX010000354.1:0-5671 GCA_050257995.1 Acidobacteriota bacterium
TATCCGAACGAGGACCATACGGGTCCGCTCACAAAACACATTCACGAAATCATGGCGACCGTCGTCAACGCCCCTCAATCCCCATGATCTACCCCCGTCTGGGAACAAGAGCCATGCCTTACATCAGGATTCTCACAACGGCAAGTCTCCTCGTATTGGCATCTGCGTGCGCACTCCCGCCGGCATCCGGTCCGACCTCTGCCGCCGGGTCGGCAGTGCCAACGGCAACCACATTACCACCCGCGGCGACCCCTACGGCAATGACCCCGGCATCGACGACCGTGCCGCCCACCTCGACACCCCTGCCAGTACCGGCGGCGGCAACGGTGCCCGCCCGCCATCCCATCCCATCAAGCTTTCCCTTGACCACCTTCACGATGACGGATGCTGAGGGAAGATACACCATATCTTTTGGAGCCGATGGGACTTTTGAAACGACTCTGAAAGGTGCTGTGGCTGTCAGAGGCGCGTTCGATGTGGTAGAGGATCGCTTGACCTTTCGCGATATGTCGGGCGGTAGGTCTTGCAAGCCTCCCCAGGCGGATGGAACATACAGGTGGTCTTTTGACGGCACCGTCTTCAGGCTGGAGGGGATCGCGGACAACTGTGTGAAAAGGGCGGCATCCTTAGCCGGCAGCGTGTGGACGATAGAACGCTAGGTTCGGCTTACCCGGATTTTCTCGCGACGAACCGCCCATTCCCCCATTCGCCGCGCCGCATCTCTGCAATCCCCCGCGCAAATTCCGCGTGCGCCTGACGGACCCAGTCCGCACCCAGCAGCCAGGTGAACTCTCGCTCGCGCTCCGCTAGCTTTTGCTCCAATACCGTCCATCCCATCTCGATATCCCGCTCCGTGATATCCTGTGCGTGTTCGACCGAATACCCCAGGTTCTCGACGAACCGCACGACGTCGACCAGAGGCCACCGGTGGTCCTGCGTCGTTGGGTCATTCTTGCCGATCTCGAACGTGATCGCCATTCTGCCGCCCCTCGCCAGCACGCGATCAAATTCGCACAGCCACGTCGGATAGTGTTCCAGGGACCCTTGACTCCAGACGACCGAGAAGGTTTCGTCCTCGCAAGGCAGGTCTCCGGCATCCGCCACGCGAAACGTCGCCAGATGCGCCAGCCCGGCCAGTTCCGCAATCCGGTTCGCGGCCGCGATGCAATTGGGCGCGAGGTCCACGCCGGTCACCCGGCATCCGAACGATTCAGCCAATTGCATGGCGGGACCGCCGATGAAACAGCCAACGTCGAGCACGTGGTCCCGCGCGGTGATGTTTGCCAGCTTCGCCAGCTCCGCCGTGTCGATTCTACCCCCCAGGTGATATTGCAAGCCCGCGACATAGCGCGTGTAACTCTCGCCGAAAAAGCCGGCGCACAGCGCGGGTCGAATCATCCGCTCGATGCGGTCCTGCAAGTTGTCACCGTCGGGTAATCGCCACCGGCTCGTGACCTGGTGCCATTCTGCCCTCAGCATAAGCGTGCTACTCCCAAGCGGAACTTTTCCATGCAACTAAATCCCAATGCGGTCTTGCTCGAGACCGTAACCGCTTTCGATCATTTCTTTCAATCGAGCGGTGAACCGTGCGGCCGGCGCGCCGTCGATAATATCGTGATCCAGGCTGATCGTCACACAAAGATACTCGCGGATCTCGATATGCCCATTTGCAACACCGGGTTTTTCCGCGATCCCACCTAGCGTCAAGGTAAGCGTGTTGCAAGAGATGGGAATTCCCCAGCCGATCCCGTTTCCAAACATTCCAACGGCGGTGATGCCAACGGTCCCGCCGTATTTTTTCCACAAGTGCGGTGATCTACCCAATATCCACCAGATAAATTTTCGCACCCAACCCGGCAGCGCCAGATACCACCGGATGCCTTTGAACTCGTTTTCCGCGACCGCTTGGGCCTGCGCCATTCTGATTTCGTGATGAATCTCCTGAAACGTCTTTTTATTGGCGGCGCGAATAATATGCGGGGTACCGATCTTTTGTTCGGCGGTTTCGCGTTCGATCATGATATTGACATCCACATCGTCAAAGAGAACGAGCCGGTTCCGCCAGTCCCGATACGCATGCATCATTTTGTTCTCGGCGACCGCTTGCGCCAGACACGCTGCAATAAACGCCGTGAACGAGCAAGTCTCGCCCGTCGATGCTTTGTGTTCGCGGATCGTCCGCCGGGCGTTGGTGACGTCGATTTCCTGTAATCCATGGATGATGTGCATCGACGTGCCCTTGTTCAGCAAATCGATGGCACCGCGCCGAATCTTCGGAAAGGGAACCATCGTGTAATTACCGTGATCCTTCATCTTTCAACCTTTTTTACATTCTCCAGCCAAGGAGATTCCAAAAATTTAGGGACCAGATGAACACGACGGCGGCCAGCGTGACGAGGGCATAGTGCACGCGCCCCATCACACCCCAATATCGATTCTTCCACGCCAGTGCCGTGAACCCGAGGATGCCTATCGTCAGAACCGCCGCGCTGAGCCAGAGCAAGAGCGGCAGATATAAACTGGAAACGTCTCCCCGCGCGACCGCCAGGTAGGCATTATCAAAGACCAGAAGCAAGTCCGCGAGACCCAGGAGATTCAACGCGGCGATGAGAGCCAACAGCAGGCGAGCAATCCGCGGCGGTGCGGGCGCTGGTCCCCGGTCCGTTCTCCGGAAGCGATCCACCAGCCAGCCCACCACGGCGGCGAGCGGCACCGATAGGAATAGGATCGCGCAAAAGAGCAGCAGCACATAGTGGAAGGAGGGCGCTTCGTACCACGCGACCCTTTCAAAGGTTTGATCGGGCCGGTTCGCGATGAGCAGATAGGTGGTCGGATCGCCGGCATCTTGGCGAAAAACCACCGGCAGCCCATAGGTGTCGTCGCGGAACAATCGTGGAGCGACGGGCACAAGCCGTATCGGGGTCGGGGAGAGCACAAGAGTACCGTCGGGCTCGGCATTTACGTCCAGGTAAACGACCAGTCCCTTCACCTTCTCGAAGGTAGTGTACGAACTGCGGGTCAATCGGTAACTGCCAGTAAGGGCGACCGCGCGCGAGTCCGCAAAAGCCGGCGGCTCTGGAGTTTCTTCCTCCGGCGCATAGTAATGGTCCATAAAAGCGAGGATCAGTTGGTCGATCAATGTTTCCGACCCAGACGTGTTGTACGAGATAAAAAGCCCAAAATCCTGATCGGGCAGCAGGATCAAGTCGCTCTCGAAAATCCGGGTGCCACCCGAATGGCCGATCACCCGCTGGCCATTCATGTCCCTTTCCCAAAAGCCGTAAGTAAAGCCGTTGACCCGGTCGTCCAATCGAAAGAGCGTGCGGCGCATCTGTTGCGCGGTCTGCTCCTGCAGGATGCGCGCCTCGCCGTACCGGCCATCCTGCAAATGGGCGATCATAAAGTGAGCCATGTCCATTGCCGTCGCGCTGATCGCCCCCGCCGGTAGAGTCCGGTGGAACTGTAACGCTTGCGCCTGCCAAGCCCCGTTGACGTAGGTGTATCCGATCGACATATCCGGGGCGAAGTTGGCAGGCAGCGGCTGGCGGACGGTCGTGCGCGTCATGTCCAGCGGCTGGAACAGGTTCTTCTCAATGTATTCTTCGTAAGCCAGTCCCGAGACTCGCTCGACGAGATAGCCGGCGAGCTCCACGCCATAGTTAGAGTAGGCGGAAATCACTCCCGGCGGGCGGACGCGGGTGGGGATATGCCCGGCGAGCCACGGACCTAGCGGCTGGATGAGCTCAAATCGGGACGGGAACAAGCCGAGTGAAATGTCTTCGAACCCGGCAGAGTGACTCATCAAGTGCTTGAGGGTGATCGGTTGAGGATAGGTGGCCGGGATCTTGAAATCGAGATACGTATTGACGTCGGCATCCAGGTCCAGCTTGCCCTGCTCGACTTGCTGCATCACCGCCGTCCAGGTCAACAGCTTCGTGACAGACCCAATTTGAAAGAGCGTGCTTTCAGGACGGACGGGGATGGACCGGGCAACGTCTGCGTATCCATAGCCCTTGGTCAGAAACACCTTTCCATCTCGGACGACCGAGAGCGTTACCCCCGCCACGTGCGCGTCTTGGAGCTGTGGTTCGATGACGCTGTCCAAAAAAGTTTCAAGTTCAGCCGGGTCAACCGGTCCTGCAGAGCACCTCGCCTGTGCAGCAGGCGTAACGCGGTGTGGAGCAGCCGCGGTCTCTACTACCGACGCGGCTGACAATCCTATCGTCAACACCGCCACGAACGCGGCAATTTGAAAGAGTTTCAGTCGATTAGCCATAATGTGACTCTCCCTCCGCATTTGCTTGCATCCAGGAGCGCTGGATGGCTCAGACACGACCTATTCCCGTGCCAGCATCTCGCTCGCAAGCAGTTTGTAGATTGATTCGTCATAGTTTTGCTGATTGCTCAATATGATCAATGTCATGCGATCATCCGGGAACCGGGCGATGGCACTCGTAAAGCCCTGTATAAAGCCCCCATGAACCTGGATGCGATGTCCCAACTGCTGCCCAACGCCCCAGCCGTATCCGGCGCCCCCCGTGATGCCCATCTGATCGTCAACCGGAATATGCGCGGTGAACATCAACTGGAGGAGGGGCCGTGGGATAAGTTGCTCGGCGCTCAGCGCCCGGTCCCAGCGGTAGAGATCCTCAGCAGTCGAGTTGATGCCCCCCTCGCCGTATTCAAAGGTCATGTCCATCGGGCAGGCTGGAAGAAACCGGTTGGTATAGCCGACCGCGCGCCCCAAAGTTTCGGTCGTTTCAAACGCGGTGCTGGCCATTCCAAGCGGGATAAAGATATTCTTTTGTAGGAATTGGCCATATCGCTCGGCCGACACATGCTCAATGATTTCTGCCAGGACGCGGTAGCCCACGTTGCTGTACGCGTAACGCGTGCCCGGTTCGAAGGCGAGCGGCTGATTCCTAGCCTTCAATATCGTCTGCTGCACCTGGTCGGCACTGGAGAAACAGACGGCCAAATAGTCCGCTATACCCGAAGAGTGGGTCAAGAGTTGATGGATCGTAATAGCCATCCAAGCCGTCGGGCAGTCGGCCAGGTACGGGCAGATGCGGTCTTGCACATTCAGTTGGCCTCGCGCTTGCAGTATAAGAATCGCCATCGCCGTAAACTGCTTGCTGACCGAACCGAGGCGAAAGCGCGTCTGTGGAGTGTTTGTGATGAGCCGGAGGCGGTCCGCATACCCGTAACCTTGGTTGAGCAGGATGTGGTCGTCCTGCGCGATCAGGACCGCCCCGCTGAAACTCTTGGTCTGAAGCAGACGGTCAAGTTCTATCGCTAACGGTTCCGATGTCTCCGTTCCAGTCGAGAGGGGACTGGTTGGCGGGAGAGTGAGAACGAACAGGAATACAGCCGTTAACCCTAGGGAGAGGGATGCAGTCTGCCAGGCCGCGCGACTGCTGCGAATTGCAAAAAAGGCAACAATTAATTTGTTAGATTTCATCGAGATCCCCGTCTCTCTCCAGACCCTTCGGAACTCTGATCACATCATACGCGGCGCAAAGAAGAACACGTCCTCGGCGCCGTGTGCAAGGATGGGCATCAGCAGGCTCCCCGTTCTCTCCCTCAACCACGCGAAAACCAAGCCGGAAAACGTAGCATTCTGAAGCGCGACCAGGTTCACCTGAAGGCCGGTACCTCCGTCGATCCACAC
>JBLMXX010000355.1:0-3575 GCA_050257995.1 Acidobacteriota bacterium
TTTGCATGCGTCTCTTGCTCCAGGCGCGCGAAGCATACCTGAACCAGGACTATGCCTCGGCTGAATATTACGTGGAAGCGGCGGAAGCGAAGCTCGCGCGCAGTACGCGCAGCGCCGCCGAGGCGCGCAGTCTCAAAATGTGGCTGTTGTGGATATGGCAAGTGGGGATGCTGGTGGGGTTTACCGCGCTCATCGTCATCACGTTCATTCCGGCGCTGACGCTCTTCGGACTGACCGTGGCGCCGGAGATGATCACGCTGCTACGCGCGCTCGGCTGGGGCGGCCTGGGCGGAGTCCTCGGCGCGCTGTATAACCTGCCCTGGTTCATCCAGCACCGCGAGTATGACCCGGCGTATACGTCGAGTTACGTCGTGCGCCCGTTCCTGGGAGCCCTGCTCGGAGCGATCCTGTTCCTGATCTCACAGGCGGGTATCATCGCCGGCAACGCGTTCATTCCCGCGCTGCCCGGGACCGCCGGACCCGCCGAGATCCCGGTCGGACCGATCTTTTTATACCTGTTTGCCATCCTCGCGGGCTTTAAGCAAGAATACGTGCTGGAATTCTTCGACGGTGTATTGCGGGCGATCTTCCGCTTGCCGCGGCTGCCGGATGAATTCCAGTTACCCCCGCCACCGCGCAAGTGATGGCGAGTATGGGAGTGCGGGAGTGGGCGAGTGATGATTTGTCATTGCGAGCCCCGCAGGGGCGACACTTGCACCCGATGGTGCGTCATAAATGCCGCGCCGTAGGCACGGCGTCATGGTCGCACCATCGTGCGTGCGTTGCAGTGCAGATGAGCAATCTCCAATGTTGATGCTGAACGTCCATATTGGGGATTGCTTCGGGACAAAAATCGTCCCTCGCAATGACAGGCCAGTGTTACTTTTTATTTTAACGCCACGCGCTTGAGGCGCGGGTTGGGCGTGATCCCTGGTATTCTCCCCCGTTTCGCCACTGGCTTGCCCTCGATCTCTTTCAGGTCACCGGTGAAATCGATCGGCGTCGCCGCGCTGATGGCGCTGCCGACGCCGTAGGCATCCACGGGCGCGCCCGTCGCCTTGAAGAGATGGATGCGCTCGAGGTCGATGCCGCCGCTCGCGACGATCTTGACACGCGTAAATCCCGCCTGGTCGAGTCGCGCGCGCACTTCCTTTACCAGGTCGGGTGTCACGCGCCCCCGCTCGCCCGGCGTGTCGAGGCGGACGCCCCAGAGGTGATCGCCGAGGGCGGCGGCGACCCGCAGGGCTTCCTCCGCCTCGTCGTGGAAGGTATCGACGAGCGCGACGCGGTTGATCTCTTTCGGCATCCATTGGTCGAACGCCTGCACGGCTTTGACCGTGTCCCCAAAGATCAAGACCATCGAGTGGGGGATCGTCCCCGACGGCTCTTTGCCCGCCAGCCGCGCGCCTGCGGGCGTCGCGCCGGTCACGCACCCGCCCACGATCGACGCATACTCTAACTGTGCAGACACATTCGGATGCACGTGGCGCGCGCCGAACGAGATGACGGGCACGGGCGCGGCGGCTTCCACGATCTGCCGCGCGGCTGTCGCCCAGCCCGACTGGCTTGCCAAGATGCCGAGCAGCGCGGTCTCGTACAGTCCGAACTGCGAATAATGCGCCCGGATGCGCAGCACCACTTCTTTCTCGCTCATCGCGGCGCCCTCGTCCAGCGCGTCCACCTCCGCCGAGGGCGCAACTGTGCGCAATAGATCCAGTGCCTCGCGGATTCCGCACAAGACCCCGGCGCGCCCTGGAAAAATCTCCATGACGACGACCGGGTCGAGCCCCGCGTGGGCGAGGATCGCGCGCGTGCGGGCGAAATAGACATCGGCGGTGTCGCCGGAAAGTATTGCATCGGATACAGGCATCAAGATTTTCCTTGGTCAATTAGTCGATTAGTGCGAGAATGCGATAGTCCAACAACCCAACTATCGCATTATTGCATTAATCGCGGCACAGGAATTCGATCAGTAACGAGTTGAGCGCGTCCGGCTGCTCGACGTGGGGGACGTGACCGGCGTTGTCGATCGCGTGAAATTCGGCGCGCGGGATGACGGCTTGCACCCGGCGATGAGTCTCGAAGGGAATCGCCCGGTCCTGCCGTCCCCAGAATAACAGGACCGGATATTGCGCGCGTCCCACTTGCTCATACACTTCCGCGATGTGCCAACCGGGAATGGAGCGGACCGTCGAGAGGATGGCGTTCTTAAATCCCCGGTATTTCATCGGCGGACGGTATTTCTCCTGGAACTCCGCCACCAATTCCGGCCGGTGGAAATCCTGCGACTGTCCGCCCACCAAAATGCGATTGCCGAACCAATCTATCAGGCGTTCGCCAAAACCGGGCGCGAGGACCATTTTTACCGCCAGGGTCGCCGCGGGGATCGCGCTCAGCGGATCGATCAGGACCAGCCGGCGCATGCGCTCGGGACGTCGCGCGGCAAAGTGAGTGACGATCGCGCCCCCCATTGACAAGCCGACCAGGCTGATCGGGTCGCTCAATCCGAGAGCAGAAAGCAGATTTGCGATCTGCCGGTCGAACAGGTCAATGTCGTAGACGACGTCCGGGCGGTCCGAGTAGCCGCGACCGTAAAGGTCGAACCGCAGGACGCGCAGCCCTGCGTTCGCCAGCACGGGGAAATTCGCGTCCCAGGTCGTGTAGGGAACGGAAATGCCTGGGACCAACACGACGACCGGTCCCCCCGGCGGTCCTGCCAGTTCATAGTGGACAACGCCATCCGGCAGCGCGACGAATTGCCCCGGCAGCGCCGCACGGGCGGCGTCGTCCAGGGTTTCGGTCTCCCCGCGATAGTTGTAAGAATGCAGCGGCATTGAGCGTCCTCGCCAAGTCCAAGTGCCTGCTCAAGAAATGCAATTCTCACCACAAAGTCACAAAGGCTCAAAGGGTTTGTACGGCGTTATCATTGTCATTGCGAGCCCCCGATTTGTGGGGGCGAAGCAATCCCCAATGTTGAATTGCCAATTCCATGTTGGGGATTGCTTCGTCCCTGCATAGACCGCAGGGACTCGCAATGACAAGCCAACGGTGCGCAATGAAATACCAGTCTTGTGAATTTAGTTTTTCTTCGTGCCCTTTGTATCTTTGTGGTGAATGCCCTTAAATCCGGATCCCCGGCCATGCCGCGATGGGTTCCGTCGAGCGGATGATGTGCATGCCTGCGCTCTCAAAGCGCGCGAACGCCGCATCCGCCTGGTCGGTATAATCGATCGCGCCGGGCACGACGACCGGCGACGTACAGTCCTCGAGCAGGTAGACCTTCTCCGCGAGTTTTCTATTCCGGACGATGATATCACTCAGGAGGTCGTCGATCGTCCACGCCACACAGTGGCTCTTGGCTTGCCCGGCAATAACCATCGCGTCGAACTGTTCCAGCTTGAGCAAGAACTTGTCGCTCTTTTGCGCCAGCGGTCTGCCGTCCGGTCCTCGCAGCACCTCGGGACCGAGCACCGAATAGTGCTCCGTCTGCGGACGGTCCCCCTTGACGGTGAAATCCGCCCGGCTTGCGCGCGCGATGCCGTGGAAAAAGATGGCTTGCTCCACGGCGGGGACGA
>JBLMXX010000356.1:0-3685 GCA_050257995.1 Acidobacteriota bacterium
CATTCGTCATTTTGCCTCGCGTGAAGATGCCCAACTGGTCATCCGCATCCATCCTGCGGAGATCCGGCTCTCCATGCAAGAGACGCGCGAGCAAGTCGCCCCTGTGCTGCAGGCGCGCTACCCGCACCTGCCTTCGAACATCAAAATAGTTCCACCGGAGAGCGACCTGAGCTCTTACACGCTCATGCGCTTGGGCGAAATCGGACTGGTCTATACGTCAACCGCGGGGCTGGAGATGGCTTTAGCTGGCAAGCCGGTGATCGTCGCAGGGCAGACGCATTATGCAGGCAAGGGCTTTACCCATGACGTACGGAATCCAGAAGAATATCGAACCCGGTTGACCCGGATGACTGACCTTGCTCCTCTGTCGGCCGAGGCGGTCGCGCAAGCGCGGCGCTATGCATACTTGTTTTTCTTCCGATTCATGCTGCCCTTTCCTCCAATCACCATGCTGCCGCGCGGACGCTTGCAGTTTAATTTTGAGACACTTGGGGATCTGAAACCCGGCCACTGGGCGGAACTCGATCTGATCTGCGATGCCGTGCTGAATCACGCCCCCTTTCTCCGAATGACAGGCGTCCCGTGAGCACAGCCGAGATCAGTGTTGTCATCCCTACCTATAACCGCGCGGCTTTTCTCGGGGATGCCGTCCAAAGTGTCATGGACCAATCCAACGCCAGGGTCGAGATTATCATTGCGGACGATGGCTCGACGGATAACACGGCAGAGGTCCTTGACCGATTTGGCGGATCGGTGCGCTACGTTCGTTTGCCACATCGGGGGCAACCAGCGGCCACGCGCAATGCCGGCCTCCGCGAAGCACATGGCGAATTCGTCGCGTTTCTGGACTCGGACGACCTGTTCATGCCCGAGAAATTCCGCTTGCAGCTTGCGGCGTTTGAAGCGCACCCTGAAGCGGGGTTGATTTATTCAAATGGGCATTTCTTCCGCGATGCGGCGAGCCAACCGACGGGATACGTGCTGGACGGCTTACCTATGCCCTCCGGCAATGTCTTTGCCGAGTTGCTCCGGGGGAATTTTTTGTCTACGCCCACTGTTTTGATCCGGCGCGCTTGCTTGGAACGCGTGGGGTTTTATGACGAGCGACCGGATTTCTTTGCAGTTGAAGACTATGATCTGTGGCTGCGGATCGCCGCCGAGTTCTCTATTATCTACGTACCGGGGGATGTGGCTGCAGTGCGACGCCATGGGAAAAGCATCAGCGGTGATACCGCTGCCCTGCGGGGGCGGATGCTGCGGGTGTTGGAAAAGACAGACCAGCTTTACCCGAAGCTGATGCGCGCTCACCGAGATGAACGGCACGAAGCATATGCCCGCAGCCACGGCGCGGTCGCCATAGCCCAATTGCAGCAATGGAATTTGGGCGCAGGATTCATCCATGGTGTCCACGCGCTCTCTCACACCTTACGATTGAGAGACCGGGGGCGCCGCGCGATTACGGAATGGTGGGTGCGCCGTCGCCTGAGAGCGCGATTGCTGATATGATCTCCGGGCGGAGCCAATCCTGAATGCCGAGACGCGTCTTGTTTCTCGAAGTATTGACTACCATCGCCGGGGGCCAGAGGGCTCTTTTGGAATTGATGCCGCTTCTGTCGAGACGATTTGAAGCGATTGCCGTTTTGCCCGGCGAAGGTCCGTTGGCAGAGGCGTTGCGGTCGTCCGGAGTGCAGTTGAATTTTCTCACCATGAGACCCTTTACACTCGTGGAGAAGAATTGGCATGATATTCTGAATTTCATCCTGGATACGCCAAGGTTAATCCTGGAACTGAGTAGACTTGCCCGGCGGCAATCCATAAATCTCGTCTACATTAATAGTTCCAGGGCTTTGGTCTGGGGAACGCTGGGTGCGTGGTTGAGCGGTCTCCCCGTCATCTGGCACGCCCATAATGTCTTGGAGGATAACAAGACGCGCGCGCTTGTCGGGCTGTTGGCCAGCCTACCGACCGTCCGCAAGATTGTATGTCCATCCAACTCGGCGGCGGCGCAGTTCGCACGGCATCGAGCCAAAGTGGTCATCGTCCCTTATGGCATCGACCTCGAACGATTTGCTCCTTCCAAAGATATGCGTGCACAGGCGCGTAGGGAGTTGGACATTCCGCCGACGGCGCCGGTGGTGGGCATTATTGGAGATTTGATCCCGCTTAAAGGACAGGACGTTTTCGTACAAGCGGCGATACAAGTGGCGCAACATTTGAGAGATGCCGTGTTCTTGATTATTGGTGGAGCGCGTCCCAATGACGCAAGTCGACACTTTTTGGCAACTCTCGAGTCTGCTATTCGTAATGCACCCTGTGATATTCGCCTATTGGGTGCGCGCTCCAATATCGCGGAACTCGTCAATGGGCTTGACGTCGCGGTGGTGGCATCGACAACTGAAACTGGCCCACTGGTGTTGCTGCAAGCCCTGGCCTGTGGAGTGCCGGTAGTGAGTACACCGGTTGGCATGGCGGTGCAATTGCTGGAGGATGGCGAGTGCGGCAGTATCTTTCCGACGAATGACTCCCGGGCGCTTGCCGAAAGGCTCGTCCAAGTCCTAGGCCAGACGGAAATGCGCGCTAGAATGAGCCGGGCTGCCCGACAGCGTTCTATTGAGCAAATTGGACTGAGGGGCTTTCAGACCCGCGTGGCAGAGATCATCGAACATGCGATCGGCTAACCTGCGCATCACATTTGATATTTCAGCAGCGGTACACCATCACGCGGGACTGGGGCGCTATGCCCAGGAACTGCTTGTCGCGCTGATGGCGGTTGACCACGCGAATGAGTATCAAGCGTTCTATCATGCGGCATCCGCAGACGAGAAACCGGACGCCCCTCTCGATGGCATTCGCGCGCGCCGGATGTCACTCTCGGCCAAGCCCTGGCGTATGAGTGTGCTGATGGCATATCTCACCGGCGTGAGAATGGACCGCTGGCTGCCGCGAGGGGATATTTTCCACGCGACCGAGCATCTCCTGCCGCTGATGGGATCTTGCAAGACTGTTTTTACAATTCACGATCTGGTTTTCCGTTTCTTTCCAGAATACCATTTGCCCTTGAACCGCTGGTATCTCTCACTGATGCTGCCGCGCTTTATGCAGCGCGCCGATGCGATTATTGCCGTCTCGGAACATACTCGCGGTGATGTCTCCCGTCTGATGGGCATTCCACGGGAAAGGATAACGGTGGTTTACGAAGGGGTGCATCCGGATTTCCATCCCATTCATGACCCTGAAGAACTGATGCGCGTGCGAGAGAAATACCGCCTGCCGGAGCGATTTATTTTGTATCTGAGCACGATCGAGCCGCGCAAGAATGTCGCCGGCTTGCTGCACGCGTATCGTTGCCTGCTCGACCGCGGCGACACAACCTTGGACCTGGTCATCGCGGGTCGCAAGGGCTGGCTTTACGAACCGGTATTTCAAGCCGTCCGTGAGTTGGGACTGGAAGAGCGCGTGCACTTTACCGGCTGGGTGGCGAAAGGGGATGCGCCAGCTCTATTCAATTCGGCTCAAGTCTTTGTTTATCCCTCATTCTATGAAGGGTTTGGCTTGCCCCCTCTTGAGGCGATGGCTTGTGGAATCCCCGTTGTTTGTTCCAATGCGGCATCGCTGCCCGAAGTCGTCGGGGACGCGGCAATCCTGGTGAGCCCACGCGATGTCGGCGAGATGGCCAATGCCATCG
>JBLMXX010000357.1:0-3201 GCA_050257995.1 Acidobacteriota bacterium
AACAAGTGCGCGTGTGCGGTCCGGCGCAGGATGCTGCCGGGGCAATCGGTCGTAATCGGGCCGCGCAGAGCCTTGACCACCGCGTCTGCCTTGCGCGCCTCCGGGACGATCGCCAGGATTCGCTTGGCCGACAACAACGCGGGAATGGTCAGCGTGATGGCATGCGTGGGGACGTCGGCGAGGCTTGCAAAGTGTCCTTCACCGACCTGCTGGCGCCGAGACGCCTCGGCAAGCTTGACCACTTTGACCCACACGGGGTCGTCAAAATCAGCATAGGGTGGATCGTTGAAAGCCAGATGTCCGTTTTCGCCAAACCCCAGCGCGCACAGATCGGCGGGATTATCCCGCAATAGGCGTTCATATTCCCGGCATGTTTGATCGACGTCCTCGGGCTGTCCCGTTATGGGATAAAACGCTTTCGGGTTGATAGCATCGATCAGGTGCTGGCGCAGAAACCGGGGAAAACTGGCCGGATGGCTTGGATCGATCCCCACATATTCGTCCATGTGGAAAATGTTGACCCGTGACCAATCAACGCCAGGCATGTCCCTGAGCGCGGCAAGAAAAGTGAGCTGGGAATTGCCTGTGGCGACGATGATGTTGGCGGCACCCTTTTCATCTATCGAGCTCCGGATCACGGCGGCGGCCTCATCGGAAGCGGCCGTTCCCATCTCCTGATTGGTCGAAAAGGCGCTCACGCACAAATCTTCGAATCGAGTTTCATAAAAGGGTTTTTCAGACACGGTACGCTCCTGTTGGTTCTCCAAGATGGAATTACGCAGCGTAAGCCCAGCGACCGGCGATCATGGTCCGCCAGGCTGTGAAAT
Source organism: Acidobacteriota bacterium (assembly GCA_050257995.1). GTDB lineage: Bacteria > Chloroflexota > Anaerolineae > UBA4142 > UBA4142 > JBLMXX01. Next base: position 828 of record JBLMXX010000357.1, read on the forward strand.
GATCGTCGAAGATGGCGAGATCGGCGTCTTTGTCTGCCGCGAGGCTGCCCTTGCGCGCGGCCTGTCCAATGACGCGGGCGGGCGACAGCGTCAGCATTCGAATGGCCTCTGGGAGCGGAATGCCAACAGCCTGGGTCAGCACGGAGATCATTTCGTTGACCAGTGTCGTACTCCCCGCGAAAGCCGTGCGATCAAGCATCATCCCGACGCCATCGCTGACCTCGTACTCCATCTGTCCCATCCGAAAACGCGAGCCTTCAGCCAATCCCGCGCCGCTGGTCGCATCTGAAATGACACAGAGACGGTCGGAACCGATGCACTTGTAGGCGAGCTGCATCAATGTGACCGGGAGATGCTTGTGATCGCAGATCATTTCGACGGTCAGACCGTCAAAGGTTAGGGACGCCTCCAAAAGGCCCGGTTTGCGCCAGGGGCCTTCGCGGATCGTCGTGGACTGCGCGCTCCAGACATGCGTGACATGGCGCAATCCGAGTTTCATCGCGGCCAAGACATCCGTATCTTTGGCAGAACTGTGGCCTGCAGAGGGCACAATGCCAAGGCTATTCAGTTTCCTGGTCAAATCCAGCGCCCCGGGCAGTTCCGGCGCATAGGCCATAATGCGAACGACATCATGATGCTCCAAAAGCGTTTCAGGCGATCCGTCGTCCGGATTCCGGACATTTTTGGGATCCAAGGCGCCCTTTTGAGCAAGGTTGATATAGGGGCCTTCAAGGTGTACACCCAAGACACGCGACCCTTCGTGAGCCTGGTTCATCCACGCCCGGCTGAATTTCAAACATTCGACCATTTCCGCAAGCGGAGCCGTGGCAACGGTTGCCAAAAGGGATGTGACGCCGCGACGCACATTCTCTTCAGTAATGGTCGCAAAGGCTTGAGGAGTTGGCTCGTTAAAGGTATGCGCCAGCGCGCCGTGCGTGTGGAGGTCAATCAGACCGGGCGTGATATAGCGACCGCCGACATCCAATTGGGTTACCCCGCGCGCCAGCGCGCCGGTGTCTTGAATGCCCAGAATGCTAGCGCCTTCCACGACAATGGCTTTGCCACTTACAACCTCATTTGGCAGAACGATGCGCCCATTGGTCAACGCGAATTGTCCCGTGGGCTGTTCGATTGTTTTGCCGATCATAATACCTCGCTTGACGAATTGGCGGCGACCGCTGCAAAGGTGGCGTACACGACCGCGGCGGCGATCACTTCTGAAAGCGGAACGCATTCACGATCGCTGTGGGCAAGATTCAGGTCTCCGGGTCCGAAGACGAGAGCCGGGACCCCGGCATTCTGGAGCAAAGCCGCATCCGTGAACGCCGGCCACCCAATCAGCGCCGGTGCGCGGGCTGCCACTCCCTCGACCGTCGCGGCGAGCGTCCGGGGAAGCGGATGGTCGGGTGACAATTCGAGAGGGGGATGGGCAACCCGCTCCATGTCCGGCTCCCGGATGAGCGAAACAGGCGTCTCCCCGGTGGCGGCTTGAATGATTTCTTCTAATTCAGCCCGAATGGCAGCAGGCGAGTCACCGGGCAACCACCGTTTCGCGATCTGGAACATGCACCGGTCGGGGACGGTATTCCGGCTGATGCCGCCCTCGATGGTACCGATGTTGTAGGTAGGGTGACCTAGAAAGGGATGGCTCTGTTCCTTCATCTTCGGAAACAGATTCCGGTCCAACGCGGTAATAATGTGCGCCGCCGCAACGATCGCGTTTTTCCCATGCGCGGGGAGGCTTTCGTGCGCCGCGCGTCCTTCGACGATCACCCGATACCGGTCCACACCCTTGTGCGCAATCACCAGATCCAGGCCTGTGGCTTCGCCGACTACTGCCCATTGAGCGCCGATACCTTCGCGGACGAGTGCCGCCGTTCCGCGGTTTCCCTGCTCTTCAGAAGCCACCGCGCTGAGAACAACGGATCGATCCAACGGCATCCCGGTGGCATGGAGGGCCGCGAGCGCGCACGCCATCGCCGCTAGACCGCCTTTCATATCCACCGCGCCGCGGCCCCACAGCAAGTTGTCCCGAATCACACCCTCGAATGGAGGATAGGGCATTCCCGCTGAAGGGGGGACTATGTCCAGGTGTCCATTCAAGAGCAAGGCAACTTGTTCGCTCTTGCCGGGCAGGGTCGCGATCACGTTGGCGCCCACATCGTCCACCGACTGGCGCCGAGTGGCGATGCCGGCAACTTTGAAAAAGTTCTCCAGTACCTCTGCCGCTTGCAGTTCTCCTGCGGCGGTGTAACTCGGTACGGCAATGAGTGCACGCGCGAGACCGATCACCGTTTCGGGGTCGATTTGGGCACGCACACGGCTGATGAGATCGTCAAGGTTTGCCAACCGCACGCCTCCGGTATGCTTCCGG
>JBLMXX010000358.1:0-16635 GCA_050257995.1 Acidobacteriota bacterium
CCTATGCGATGTTCCGCCGCCGCACGACGGAATTACCCGTCGGGGTTGAAATGGGTCCGCTCGCGAATTTCCTAAACCTCGGCAGTTCGTATTATGATGCCGCGCTGAGTCGCCAGGTGCCTTACAACGTTCGGGGCGCGCGATACGGACTGCCGCTCATGTTCATTGCGGGTGCCGTTTCGGGCTTGTTAGGGATCGGAAGTGGCGTGCTAAAAGTGCCTGCAATGGATATTGCCATGAAACTCCCGATGAAAGTTTCGACGGCGACGAGCAATCTCATGATCGGCGTCACGGCCGCCGCCAGCGCGGGTATTTACTTTATCCGAGGGGATGTCAATCCATTTATTGCCGCACCGGTAGCGATGGGCGTGCTGATCGGCGCCACGGTGGGCACGCGGATTATGATGCGCGCGCGCAGCACGCAAATCCGAAAAGTGTTCATCGTCGTGTTGGTTTTCGTCGCCCTGCAAATGCTGGTGAAAGGACTGGGGGTCCATTTTTAGATGGCAACCGCAGAACCCGTTCAGCGGATCGAAGTCGAACGCAATCAAGATCTCTTGCGCATCGAGCTCTTGATCGCGCAATTGCTCCGGGTCGGCGTTATTCTCAGTTTTATCATTCTGGCAATTGGAATTGGCGCCGTGGTCATCACCGGACAGACCGGTTATGAGCAGATCCGTCTGGACGACGTTGACAGCATCGTCGGCTACCATGCCGGACACTCACCCTTTCCCAATTCGGTAAGCGACATCGTAACCGGCCTTGCCACGTTCAAACCTTACGCCATCATCGCCCTGGGGCTGGTCGTGCTGATTGCGATTCCTGTGCTGCGCGTGTTTGTCTCCGTGATCGCGTTTGCCGTGGAACGCGACCTGGTCTATGTTCTCATCACCGCGTTTGTGTTTGCCATGCTGATCTTGAGCTTTTTGATCGGGGAAGTGGGAGGCTGAAAATCACCGGCGGAAAAATATGAAGTACGCTAAAATCATTGACAATCGCAAGTGCATCGGTTGCCACGCGTGCAGTGTCGCATGCAAAGAAGAAAATCAGGTCCCCCTCGGCGTTTTTCGCACGTGGGTCAAATACGTCGAAAAGGGCAAGTTCCCCAATACACGCCGCCATTTTCAGGTGACGCGCTGTAACCAATGCGAGAATCCGCCCTGCGTCCGCATCTGTCCCACGGCGGCGATGTACCGGCGCCCCGATGGCATCGTCGAATTTGACGCCGACCAGTGCATCGGCTGCAAAGCGTGTTTGGAGGCATGTCCGTACGACGCCATCTATGTTGACCCCGAAACGCACACGGCGGCGAAATGCCACTTTTGCGCGCATCGCATTGACCGCGGCTTGGAACCCGCGTGCGTGATCGTCTGCCCCGAGCGTGCGATTATCGTCGGCGATATGGACGATCCAAACTCGCAAGTCTCACAACTCCTCGCGCGCGAGCAGGTGTCGGTGCGCAAGCCCGAGCAGGGCACGCGGCCCAAGCTGTTTTACATTCAAGGTGAAACCGCGGCGCTGGATCCGCTGGTCGCCTCACGGCCTGAATCGTGGATGTGGGCGGATCATGGTGATTCGGGTTATGCCCCCGAGCAGGTCGCGGCACCCAACGGCTGGTTAGACGGGCCCATCCAGAGGACAGGTTCGTTCGTGAGTGGGTTTGTCCAGACCGTCTACGACGTGCCGCACCAAGTCCCGTGGGGGTGGAAAGTCTCGACCTATTTGTGGACAAAATCCATCGGTGCCGGTGCATTCTTTGTCCCCGCCCTCCTGCTTGGCTTTGGCGGACAACTTCCCGATCTTTTTGCTACGCTGGCCGCGTTGGTCGCGCTCTTGTTCATGGGAATCACGACATTCCTGCTCGTCTGGGATTTGAAACGGCCTGAGCGATTTTTGAAAATTGTATTCCGGCCTCAGAAAAGATCGTGGCTTGCTATCGGAGCATTCATCCTGATGGGCTTTACAGTCTCGGCGGGGGTATGGTTCCTCGCCAGTGCGGGACAATTGGATGCCGTGCGAAGTCGGGTCTCACTGCCTCTGGACTGGCTGCAGTTGACTCGGACGATCTTGAATTTCCCCGCGGCGCTCCTGGCCATTCTCTCGGCGATTTACTCAGCGTTCCTGTTCTCGCAAGCCGAGGGCCGCGATCTGTGGCAATCTCCGCTGTTGCCGTTAAACCTGTTCCTGCACGCGACGGCGGCGGGGACGGCGGTCCTCTTGATCCTTTCAGCGCTGATGAATTTGCCCATCTCCGCGCTCTTGCCTACCCTGGCCGCCGCACTTGGTTTTCTCCTGGCCACACAACTCTTGGGTGACTTTGCCGTATTGCATTCGACGACGAACGCTCATCAAGGACATTATCTCATGACGCACGGACGCTATGGAAGACTTTTTTGGAGTGGAATATTCGCTCAGGCTCTCGGGCTTGGACTGGCACTGGTGGCTATTGTGCTTGTCTCTCTTCCGCTAGGCGCCCTCGGGGGGATTTTCGCGCTGGCGGGTCTGCTCGCGGTCGAGCACGCATGGGTGCAGGCAGGGCAGTTAGTACCCAACAGCTAAGAGGCGGAAGGTAAAGCGTGCTGATCGCGATTACGGAAGATGGATTGGTGCTGCGGAATCTCGCGCGGGTGGCCGAGGCACGCGGCGAGAATGTGCTGAGCGCAAAATCGCTGACGGCGCTTCCAGAGATAGATGCGCCGCCGAGCACCGTTATCGTCGACCTGGATGTCAAAGACGCGGTATCGCTTGCCGCACAAGTCAAGGCGCAATGGGCCAATGCACTCGTCGCAGGATTCCTATCCTATCCGAATCGCAAATTGTGGGAGGCAGCAGAGGCGGCCGGATTCGATCTCGTCGCGACGCGGGGCGCGCTGTCAGCCCAATTACAAGCCCGGCTGGCAGATTGGAAAGGTCGATCAAAGCAACGCGTCCGCGTGTGCGATGCGGCCGACCTCGCGGGCCGTCTGGGTGTAATTGCGCGTTTGAGCGATCTGCCGATTGGTCCGGTGGCGGTCTACCATGTCGGCGGAAAAGTGTGTGCCGTGCAAGATGTTTGCCCTCATGCGGGCGCGCGCCTATCGGAAGGCGAACTCAGTGGCGCAGTAATCACCTGTCCGAAGCACGGCAGCCAATTCGACGTTTGCAGTGGAGAGCGACTGCGCGGCCCGGCTGATTTGGGAATCACGACCTATCGCGTTGAGATTGAAAGTGGACAGGTGTTTCTGATAATAAGGGACGCAGGATGAAGAGGTGCCTATGGCGCGGGTAGCGTTGGATTTTGTTTCACCTAAAGAGGAACTGCGGGCATTTCCGCCTTCAGACCAGTGGGACGACTGGATGGAGTACGAATCCAAAGACTGGCCCAAACGAGTAGAAAAGCGCTACATGCTCGTCCCGACCGTCTGTTTCAATTGCGAAGCAGGCTGCGGTCTGCTCGCTTATGTTGACAGGCAAAGCCTGCAGATTCGCAAGTTCGAAGGTAATCCCGCCCATCCCGGCTCGCGCGGGCGCAACTGCGCCAAGGGTCCCGCAACCTACAATCAGGTCACCGATCCCGAGCGTATCCTGTATCCTTTAAGACGCGCCGGGAAACGCGGTGAGGGCAAATGGGAACGCGTCACCTGGGACCAGGTCCTGGACGACATCGGCGGGCGTATTCGCAAAGCGCTTATCGAAGGGCGCCAGAACGAGATCATGTATCACGTGGGCCGGCCCGGGCACGACGGTTACATCGACCGCGTCCTGCAGGCCTGGGGTATCGACGGCCATAACTCGCATACGAACGTCTGCTCCGCCGCCGCGCGGCTCGGCTATTCTCTTTGGCACGGCTACGACCGCCCCTCTCCCGATCACGCGAACGCGCGCTTTATCCTCCTGATTTCGTCTCACCTGGAGACAGGTCATTATTTCAATCCGCATGCCCAGCGAATCATCGAGGCGAAAATGCGCGGCGCGAAATTAGCGGTGATTGATACGCGCCTCTCGAACACCGCCTCCATGGCTGACTATTGGTTGCCGTCCTGGCCCGGCTCCGAAGCGGCACTCTTGCTCGCGATGGCGCTTGTGATCTTGAACGAGGAGATGTATGACCGCGAGTTTCTGCGCCGCTGGACCAATTGGAAAGACTACCTGTGCGATGAGCACCCGCAGGTTGAACCGACCTTCGACAATTTCATCCTGGAACTAAAAAAAGAATACGCGTCGTTTACGCCCGAATTCGCAGAGAAAGAATCCGGCATCCCTTCCGCGACGGTCGTCGAGATCGCGCGCGAAATCGGACGAGCGGGTTCGGCGTTCTCGACGCACGTCTGGCGCAGCGCGGCGACCGGCAACCTGGGCGGATGGCAAGTGGCGCGCAGTTTGGAACTCCTGAGCGTGCTCGTCGGTGCCGTGGCGACCCCCGGTGGGACGACACCGAATGGGTTCAACAAGTTCATCGCCACCCCACCCCTCAAGCCGCCGCCTCAAAAGGTCTGGAACGAACTCTTGATGCCGAAAGAGTACCCGCTCGCCTACTTTGAAATGAGTTTTCTTTTGCCTCATTTTCTCAAAGAGGGACGCGGAAAACTGGATACCTATTTCACGCGCGTTTATAATCCCGTCTGGACTAACCCCGATGGGGCAACGTGGATGGAGGTGCTATCGGACGAGAATGTGGTCGGCTTGCACGCCGCACTGACGCCAACCTGGAGCGAGACCGCGTGGTTTGCGGATTACGTGCTGCCTATGGGGCATGGGCCCGAGCGCCACGATTTGATGAGCTACGAAACCCATGCGGCACAATGGATCGCGTTCCGCCAACCGGTGCGCCGCGTGGCAATGGAGAAGATGGGCAAAAAGGTGAATTTCACCTACGAGGCCAATCCGGGACAGGTGTGGGAGGAAGACGAATTCTGGATCGAGCTCTCGTGGCGGATTGATCCTGACGGGGCATTGGGCATTCGCAGATTTTTCGAATCGCCGTATGGGTCGGGTGAGAAAATAACGATCACCGAATACTACCGGTGGATTTTCGAAAACAGCATCCCGGGACTGCCCGCCGCGGCGGCGAAAGAGAAACTAACACCGCTCGAATACATGCGCAAGTATGGCGCGTTCACGGTCCAGTCGGAAGTGTATCGTCCTTTTGAGCGCGAGCTGCCCGCCGCGCAAGTCGCGGAGGGGCAAGTGGATCCCACTTCAGGTGTCATCCAGAAGAACGGGATAGCGATCGGCGTCGAGATTGATGGCAAAGCCTACACGGGCTTTCCCACGCCTTCGCGTAAACTGGAAATCTATTCGCGCACGATGAAGGATTGGAAGTGGGGAGAATACATGCTCCCCGGCTATATCAAGAGCCACGTCCATCCCGATGCCGTCAATCGCGCAAATGACGAATTTGTACTCATTTCGACCTTCCGCTTGCCGACGATGATCCACACACGCAGCGCAAATGCCAAGTGGCTCGTCGAGATTTCGCACAAGAACCCTGCCTGGATGCACACGAGCGATGCGCGGAAACTCGGCATTCAGAATGGCGATCTGGTTCGCGTGACGACGGAAATCGGTTATTTTGTGGACAAACTCTGGGTGACCGAATCCATCCGTCCGGGCGTGTTGGCGTGCTCTCATCATATGGGGCGTTGGCGTCTCGATGCACAGGGCGGCTCGGGCTGGCTGTCTGCGCGCGTCCATCTCGAACACGCGGACGGCGAATGGAAAATGCGACAGGTCGAGGGTGTCAAGCCGTTCAAGAGTGACGATCCGGATTCCATGCGCATCTGGTGGAGTGAAGTTGGGGTGCACCAGAACCTAACGTTCCCCGTGCATCCTGATCCGATCAGCGGAATGCACTGCTGGCACCAGAAAGTGAAGGTCGAACGAGCCCACGAGGGCGATCAGTATGGCGATATCTTTGTAGACACAAACAAGGCGCATCAGGTGTACAAGGAATGGCTGGCCATGACGCGTCCCGCACCGGGCCCTGGCCACCTCCGCCGGCCCTTGTGGATGCCACGGCCCGTCAAGCCGGACGCGGCGGCATACAAAATCGAATGATGTCAGGCGAAACTAAAACGGCTACTTGCTTCCTCCTGATCGGCGGCGCCGACGGCGCGCTCGACGTCTCCTTGCGAGCAAGCGATGGCAGGATTGTCGAACTCGACCTCAATGCGCCGTCCGGGTTTGGGGGCATGATCTGGCGAATTGTTGCCCAAATGCTCGGCGATGCCCCTTTGGAGGCAGAGGTATTGAATGAGCGGATTGCCCGAATGAGCAAGTCGGGTTTACTCCCGGAGGAATTGAACCTTGATCCGCTCGTCAGGACGTTGGTAAAGTTGGGCAAAGAATGAGCCACCCGAATGAATACGACATCGCGCGAGCGGCGACCTACCGGTTCTTCGCGCGATTCTTTTTGTCCGAGCCGGATGCCGCGTGGTTGGAGGCCCTGACGAACGCAGAGCCTTTTTCGAGGTTCTCATCGTCCAACCCCCATGAGCTCCGAATAGAATTTACCCGCCTCTTTACGCTCAATGTTTTTCCCTATCCGTCCGTGTTTCTGGACTCGGAAGCGTTCCTCAATACGGAAACGACCGCCCATGTACAAGCCGCTTACGAGCAAGCTGAGTTTCAACCGCCCCCCGGCTTGGCAGTTGGCGCGCCCGATCATTATGGGCTTGAGCTAATGTTCGTTGCCCATCTGCTAGAGACCGGGCGCGAGCCCCTGGCCAATGTTTTCCTTTCCGAGGAAATTCTGCCGTGGGCGGTTGTCTTTTTGCACGCCGTTGAGAAAAATGCCCGTGAGGATTACTATCGCGTCGCCGCGCAGGAGGTGCGTGCCTGGTTAATGAACGATCTCGCGTCACCCCCCATAATGCCTCGGTCGGATTCCCTATCTTCTGTGCTCACGGATGAAGACGATCTAGACAGCATTGTGACCCGTTTGGTTACTCCCGCACAATCGGGGATCTTTCTGAGCAAAGATGACATTTCATCTCTTGCCCGCGAGCTGGAATTGCCGGTTAGTTTCGGCGATCGGGGATTGGCGCTAAGGAGCCTTTTTCAAGCCGCCGGAGAGTATGAACACGTGGAGGATCTGCTGCAAGCCCTGAGCGAATTGACGGAAACATGGATGGGTTACTATTTGCAAGACGCGCGCACCTCCCCAGGCATGGCACTGATAAGCGAGTTATGGATGAAACGAGCCGTCAGCACGCGAGATCAGCTAAAGGAGTTGTCTCGAATTGCACACCAGAAATTTATAACGTAGAGTTGATATAGGGATTTTCAACCTGAAGTATGGGGAACTTGACAAATGCGGATTTGACAGGTTATTAACGGAACGCCCGTGCTATTGACTTGGCACACGAAGTGTCGTATGCTCTATATGAGTAACCGGTCACCCCGATGACAAGGGTGATCGCTCTGCTCCAGCAAGCGGCCAGTTGCTCGTTGGGCAACCGAAAGTCGCAAAACGCCTCGAGAAGAGGCGTTTTTATTTTGTCATTCTGCTGTTGGCATCGGCAAGCGGTCCACTTGCTATTAGCGCGTCGACCTGCGACGTATCGCCTGGCGCTCTGCTTCATGCCTGTGCGTCCCATCACAAAGTGGCTTGTTACACGAGAGCCCGCAGTTGCACAGGGTCACGCGGTTACGCGTCTCGAACGATTTGCCATCCGAACGCTCGATGGGTATGGCCCCGGTTACCCACAGCGGGCCGGCAATGGGTCCATGGGATGTGATTTCAGTGGTGTCTGCGATCTGTTGCGGCAGGTCGGGCTCGATGTCCGGCTCGTCTGGTTCGATATGGTAGGTCAACGCACCGGATGGGCAACGCTCAACCATGGCAATCGCCAGCGAACGCGCCTCGGTATCGCTGGATGCGGCGACGTAATGTGCGATGGACGCGCGGAGCAGCCCACAGAACCCCGAATCCATGCACAGCGAAGAATCCTTGTTCACGATGAGCCGGGTGCCGCCCTGGAAGGTCATCTGGCGATTGGCCGTCAGACCGGTATCCGCGGTTTCAGTCCCATCAAAACCGCATTGGCGGTGGGTCCTATCGCAGAATGGTTTGTCACTTGACTGCCCGCAACGGCAGAGCGCATACTCCCCTTCGGGTGTTTCAAGCGTAGTTTGTTTTTTCCATGTCATGGGCTCGCCAAATTCAGAGACAACCTGAGTCTTGCGAACCAGAGGCACGTTGCCTTGGACAAGATACGGCCCATTCTTGACAATTACGATTCGATTGCCCTTTACCGATGGGTTGCCTTTAGACATATAGTAACAATGCCTCCTGATTATCCTCGCATGCTTCCAACACTGACCAGCGGACAAGAACTATCCGATCGCGATCGGCACATCGAGGAGAGTATATTCTGAATTCTTATTTTGTCCAATGCTGAGGCTGGCGATCATCCCTCCCCCCTTGCAAGCGAATCCGGTTCTCAATATAATCCTACCATAAGACACCCGAGATAGATTTGGCTCTTTCTTTTCCAGGCGACGAAGGAGGGTTCCCATGTCAACCCAAGACCCAGGAGACACTGTGACCAGCGGAGGACCCAAGCCGCGCGGACTTGGCTTTGTGCCTGGACCCGGTCAGCCGGAGCTTGAGGCGCGCGAGCGAATTGCCACAGCCAATTTAGACTTGCATCGCGCGCAGGCATTGGCAGCACCTACCTATCCCGCTGCATTTGACTGGCGAGATGTGAACGGGGCGGACTATATTTCGCCAATTCGCGACCAGGGCGGGTGCGGCTCGTGTGTTGCCTTTGGCACCCTCGGCGCTGTGGAAGGGACGCTGCGCGTCAGCGAACACAATCCGAATCTGCCCATCGATCTCTCTGAAGCCCAACTCTATTATTGTTACGCGGAGGCACGAGATGGTCGGAATTGCGACACCGGCTGGTGGCCGGACCGCGCATTGCATTATATTCAGACCGATGGCGTCGTGGACGAAGCGTGTTTTCCGTACACGGACCATGACCAGCCGTGCAAATTGTGCTCCGATTCGGCCAGTCGCTCAATCAAAATTGCGAGTTCAAAGACGATCCATTCACCTGCCGACATGAAGAATTGGCTCTCTAAAAGTGGACCGCTGATCGCGTGTTTTACGGTGTACGAAGATTTTTATGATCATTACTCGAACGGCATCTATCGCTATGATGGACATTCAAAATTCGTTGGCGGGCACTGCGTCTCCGTGGTCGGGTACAATGAGGCGCAACAGTACTGGATTTGCAAGAACCAGTGGGGCACCTGGTGGGGCGAACATGGGTACTTTCGCATCGGCTACGGCGAGGTGGGAATTGACTCTGAGATGTATGGAGTCGTCGTCGTCACACAAATGCCAGTTGTCACCTGGGCGAACCCGGCAGACATCGTCTTTGGCACTCTGCTCGGCGCTGCACAGCTTAATGCGACCGCGTCAGTCGCCGGCACGTTTGCCTACCACCCGGCGAGCGGCACCAAACTTCACGCCGGTTCAAGCCAGGTGCTCAGCACGACCTTTACGGCAACCAGCCCGAAATACCAGCAGGTAACCGCGACGGCGCACATCAATGTCCTGAAGGCAACTCCCGCTGTAAATTGGCCGCATCCGGCCGACATCGTCTATGGCACGCCACTCGGGGCTGCACAATTGAACGCGACGGCGTCGGTTCCGGGCACGTTCTTCTATACACCTGCGGCTGGCACGGTATTGCACGCGGGTGCAGGTCAACACCTGACCGCGCTCTTTGTCCCGATTGACGCGGCGAACAATAACGTCGTCTCGGCAACGGTGCAGATCGATGTGTTAAAAGCAACACCGGCTATCACTTGGGCGAACCCGCCGGACATTGACTATGGCACACTGCTGGATGCTTCGCAGTTGAACGCGGCGGCGTCGGTACCGGGAACGCTCGTTTACAATCCGCCAGCTGGTGTGGTGTTGAATATTGGAATGCACCAGGCCCTGTGCGTGGATTTTACTCCGCTTGACACGTCTGATTACGACACGGCTTCGGCGACGGTTTACCTCAATGTCCTCACCGGCACACCGATCATTGTTGCCCCCCCGACTTTTCAGCCGGTGGTGCTCAACGAAGGCGATCGCGTCCTTGTCTCGGTGACGATCAAGAATGACTCGATCAAGCCTCACTCGACCCAGGGTCCTGATCCCGGTTTTCAGTACAACGAGGGAGACACATTTGTGACCAAGGGCTTTCCGCCCGTCGCCGGTGCGTTTCGGATTGGGGTTGACCTTGAAGAAACTACGTACGCCGTAGACCATCTTTACCGTTGGGGGTTTGGCAAACCGCTCGCACCCGGCGAGACGATTGTTATCACCGGGTATATTCGCTTTCCCAACAATCGGCACAACGGGCACTATTATGTTGGATTGGTGCAGGAATCGGTAAAGTGGATTGCCGATCACGAGGGGACGACGAGCCTGACGGTAAACCCTCCGTAGACTAGGCGCGCGAGAGCTCAGTTGATAGGTGGACCGGTTGTCGTCAGAGGAGCAGGCATTGCCCTGCTCCTTTGCTAGAACGGGATTGAGGAAACCCAATGGGTCAAGTAATATTGACACAAGCAGATCAGGGCAAGTCCATCCAGGTCAGTTCGGGTGACCATATTATCGTCCGCCTGGGCGAGAATCCCACAACGGGATACGGTTGGGCGATTGATCAGATAAACCCGGAAGTCGTGTCGCCGATTGGCTCGGATTACGCGCCAGCATCCGGTTCGGGAATTGGCGGTGGCGGTGAGAGAACATTCACGTTCGCAGCCGCCAACGCAGGAAGTTCGCCGATCTTGCTAAAGCTCTGGCGCAAATGGGAAGGGGACAAGTCTGTCCGGCAACGCTTTGGAGTGACAATCCAAGTGCGCGGCTGAGATATTCAGGAAGCTTGATTGGGACCTGGACATTAGAGCCACGTTGACCCCAGGTAAAACGGGCCGCTACCACAAAGCGTGTGGGTGCGGCCTTTCTATTAACCAATTTTCTCTATGTTCGCCCGTCGCCTGGTTCGCCAAAGGTGCGCCGGAGATGAGACAGCAGGTCGTAATATTCTCGCAATATAGCCGAATGATCAAGCGACCATTCGGTATAGCAGCCGCCTTGTGAGGTGGTCCAGATTTTGAAGAGATCGGTCAGGTTCCGCGCCGTCACCCCGGTCTGCGCCTGCATTTTGGCCTTGATTTGATTTAACCGGCGCACCGTCGCCCGTATTTCGTCGAGCGCCTGTTCGAGAGAAATCTCATCGCGAGCGTATCGCATCAAGACCTGGCAGCGGTAGTTGATGCAACTGTGCGGTCGCCCGGCGTTGTAAATGGAGCAGAGCCGCTTGCTGTAATAACGACACGACTGTTTCAGCCCAGATTGCCCGTTTTCAAGTTCGACTCTGTCCGCGGGTCTTGGCACAAGGTCATCTGCCGCGGCCAGTGGGACATAACTAAATAACGTGCCGTTACAGCACAAGCCGCACTCCCTGCAGAGCGACTGGGCAAAGCGATCGTCGTTAGCGGATTGGTGCGCGTCTTGAGCGTGGGCGGCGTGGCCCGGCATTTCTGCAGTATTCGATCGTGTATCCATTTCGTTTTTTGTTTTCGAGGGATTGAACGCCCATGGAAATAGCCAAGCGCATTATAACAGATATGTCTTGAAAACGCCCATCCTCAAGTTTGGAGACCAAAATCTCAGTTGTATCAGATGACAGTATGATATAGAATGGGGGTAGAAGAAGTTAAGGTGGATGAACGATGGGCCACGACGCCGATTTGGCGGAAGGGAACAAGATGGGACGCAACGTGGTTGCGAAAATAGCATTTCAAGCCATTACCAAAAAGTTCCCGGGCTCTGATAAACCGGCTGTGGACGCCGTTACCTTTGCCGTGCCCGAGGGGAGTACCTGCATGCTGGTGGGTACTTCGGGAGCAGGCAAAACGACCTTACTTCGCATGGTGAATCGCCTGATCGAACCTACTTTTGGCGAAATTATCATCGACGGCAAAAATGTGCTCGAGGGTGACCCGATCGCGTTACGCCGTCACATCGGCTATGTGATCCAGCAGATCGGTCTTTTTCCGCATATGAACGTCGAAGAGAATATTCGAGTCACCGCCGAGGTCGCGGGTGGCTGGACGAGAGAGCGGCTCGACGAGCGCGTAGAGGAACTTTTGACTTTGGTAGGCCTTGCTCCGGCGGAGTATCGCAAACGATTCCCGCGAGAACTCTCCGGTGGGCAGCAGCAGCGAGTCGGGTTGGCGCGGGCACTGGCGACTGATCCCGGAATCCTGCTGATGGATGAACCCTTTGGAGCACTGGATGACATCACCCGCACTTACATGCAGGATGAACTTTTGCGGATCCAGCGGAATGTGCGCAAGACCATACTCTTTGTCACGCATGACATGGACGAGGCCTTTAAACTCGGCGACGAGATTGCCGTGCTCAGAGACGGCAGGTTGGTTCAGCTCGGGACTCCCGTCGATTTGTTGACCCACCCGGTCAACGAATTTGTTAGCCAGCTTGTGGGTGCCGATAACATTATGCGACAGTTAGAGTATTTGCCGGTTTCGGGCGCCCTGGATGGCGAACTTTCCACCCCTCGCTCGGATTGGGATCAAGTCCCCTGCTGTCCTCCTGACGCAAGTTTACTTACGGCGCTGTTGAGACTCCTTGAAACCAACGCGCCTACCCTTGCCGTAGCAGATGACGGTAGTCCCCCGGTCGGATTCATTACACTCGCAAGCATCACGGGCGAAATTACGAGAATTCGCATACAAGCCAAACGGCTCACAGCATCTCCCGCCTAGCACCGTTTCCAGGGCGATGGTCGGAGCGCATCTCATGCGATATCTGTTTAGTCCCTTTAATTACAACTGGTCCGACCCGCACAGCATACCGAACCTGTTTCTCCAACACCTGTACATTGTGGGCGTCGCGATGTTGATCTCGATTGTCATCGCGATTCCTATCGGGCTGCTGGTCGCACGGTATCGACCACTGAACCTCCCGGTGATCACGTTCGCCGGTTTGCTTTACAGCATTCCAGGGATTGCCTTTGTGGCGGTACTGATTACGGTGACCGGATTGACCCTGAGCACGATCCTCATCCCGCTCATCGCGTATAACCAATTGGCACTAATTCGGAACACCGTAGCAGGGGTAAACGGGATCGATCCTCTGCTCATCGAAGTGGGCCAATCCATGGGCATGGACCGTCGGCAACTCCTCCGTCGAGTGATCTTTCCACTGGCACTGCCGGTCATCGTGGCAGGCATACGGGTTGCGACAGTGACCACGATTGGGATTGCATCACTGGCCGGTTTTATCGGTCAAGGTGGATTGGGCGCGCTCATCTTCATCAATATTACCGTCAGCGACTATGACGCGATCCTGGCGGGAGCCATTTTGTTGTCCCTACTCGCGATCGTCGCCGACGTAGTGTTACTGTCCGTGCAGACTGCGCTCAATCGCGGGCGCGATGCCCTCACTATATCCTAACCGTCCGAATGCCGACATGGATGCCATCCTGCAATTCTACTTGAATCCACGTAATCATCTGTTCGACCAAACGGTCGAATTCTTCAAGCTCTGCCTAATTCCGATGACCTTGGCGATCATAATCGGCGTGATCATCGGTCTGCTCGTCTACCGGAATCCACTCTTGTCTTTCATCGCCGTTAATTTGAGCAACTTGATCCGCGCGGTCCCGGTGCTGGCGGCGTTGTTCATCTTTGTGCCCATTTTTCGGATTGGATTTCTCCCAGCCGCCGTGGCACTCACTTTGTTGGGGATACCGCCCGTACTGCTCAATACATATGTGGGTCTGCGAGGGGTTGACCCCGCCGCGATCGACGCGGCCAGAGGGATGGGGATGACGAACTGGCAGATCATGGCTCGCATCCGAGCCCCTCTCGTCCTTCCGGTACTGGCGGCGGGCGTCCGGACTTCGGCGGTGCAGATTGTTGCGACGGCGCCATTGGGCGGCTTGATCGGCGCGGGCGGATTCGGCGACTATATTATCGATGGGGTGAACACCCTCAATACGACGGAAATCCTGGCCGGCTCCATACTGGTCGCCGCGTTGGCGTTAGTCGCCGAAGTTGGGTTGAGTTGGGTCGAGCGGCGATTGACGCCGGCGGGCTTACGGGTATAAGCGTAATAGAGGATTGAGACCGCCGAGGTCTCTAGTAAATCACCCGTGGTGTACCCAAATCGTCAACCGGGTACACTCTATGCGCCGGATGGTAATCACCATCCGGTGGGAGAATCCCAAGGAGGAGAAGATGTCTGCAATCGTGCGATCGCCCCGGACAAAAGTGCTCTTGGCTTTGTTCATCGTCCTGTCTCTACTGGTTCTGACCGCGTGTGGCGGGGGAGGAGGGACCGCCGGTGCCAAGGGGACGGTAACGGTCGGCGGCAAACTGGACGTTGAGGCCCAGCTGCTGACCGAGATGTACACGCTTTTGCTTCAAAAAGGCGGTTATGCCGTCAACGAGAAGTTGGCGTTAGGAGACAGCATTGTCGTCTTCCAGGCGATCACCAGCGGCGCCATCGATCTATATCCAGAGTTCACCGCTACGGGATTGAACAAGCTGGGTATTCCATCGAGTTATGATCCGCAAAAGGACTATGAGACGGTCAAGAACGGCTACAAGCAGCAGTACAAGATCACGTGGCTTGACATGGCGCCGTTGAACGACGGATACGCCATTTGTACTTCGAAAGCGCAATCGCAAAAGCTGGGCATCACGACGATCTCGCAACTCGCGCCCAAAGTGTCACAACTCGTGCTCGCTTCTCCAAGTGACGGGGTCTCTTTCATCGACGGGCTCAAGCCGGTCTATGGATTTGACACGACCGGTTTCAAGAGCTTGCAAAAGGTTGATTATTCTATCGCCTTTGCCTCCGTTAGCAACGAGTCAGCGCAGATGAACGTTTGCTACACAACGGACGGGTCGGTGGTGACGCAAAACTTTATATTCCTCCAAGATGACAAGAACGGGTTCCCGCAGTTCCACCCCGCCCCCATCGTGCGCGACGATGTATTGAGCAAATACCCGGATATTGCGAGTATCCTCAACCCGCTGGCGCCTAAATTGACAACCGAGGTCAGTATCCAACTGCAGCAACAGGTCTCTAAATTAAAGGCAGGCGGCACCTCGGTTACCGAGGCAGTCAAGCAAACGGCGAAACAGTTCCTGCAGAGCCAGGGTTTACTACCGGCGAGCTGAGTTGATCGCCGGCAAGCGTAGTTGATCGATCGAGTCCGCGGCGGGCTGGCATAATTACGCATATTTGCCAGTCCGCCGCATATTAAGTGAAGAACAGGGCCTAAACACTAACGGAGAGAAAAGAGGAATGGAAGTATCAATATATGACGCCGTGATTATCGGGGCAGGCCAGGCGGGTGGGCCTCTTGCCAGCGCGCTTGGGCAGGCGGGATGGAAGACGGCACTGGTCGAACGAGAGCATGTTGGAGGTACGTGCATCAATGAAGGCTGTACGCCAACCAAGACGATGATCGCAAGCGCTCGCGTCGCCTATCTTGCCCGGCGAGGCGCGGATTATGGCGTCCACGCGGGACCGGTGACCATCGATATGAAAAAGGTGCGGCAGCGGAAGCGAGATGTAGTCAATGACTTTCGCATCGGCAAGGAACGGCGCATCTTGAGCACAAAGGGTGTTGACCTGTTGATGGGAGAGGCTCGCTTTACAAGCCGTTACTCCGTCGAGGTGCGAATGCCCAATGGCTTGGTACGGCGGCTTGAAGCGAAAACGATCTTCATCAATGCGGGCGCCCGCCCGAGCAGACCCACGCTAAAAGGTCTTGACGGGGTTGAGTCATTAAATTCGACGACCATTATGGAGTTGGACGCGGTCCCGGAGCACCTTTTGATCATTGGGGGCGGGTACGTGGGGTTGGAGTTCGGGCAAATGTTCCGGCGGTTTGGCAGCGAGGTGAGCATTGTGCAGCGAGGGTCGCGACTCTTAACGCGTGAGGATGACGACGTTGCAGACGGGGTTGCCAATGTCTTGAGGGAGGACGGCGTTCATGTGTTGTTGAACACGAATCCTTTACGAATTGAGCAGTCAACGCCGGGGAACATTCACCTGACCGTCTCAGGTCCGGAGGGGGAACGAACACTGCGGGGGTCACACCTGCTCATCGCCGCGGGTCGCACGCCAAACAGCGATTCGCTCAACCTGCCGTCGG
Organism: Acidobacteriota bacterium; assembly: GCA_050257995.1. Classification (GTDB taxonomy): domain Bacteria; phylum Chloroflexota; class Anaerolineae; order UBA4142; family UBA4142; genus JBLMXX01. The sequence goes on from JBLMXX010000358.1 coordinate 16,188, forward strand.
CCGGAGTTGAGGTGGATAGCCGGGGATTTGTAAAGGTAAACGAGCGGCTCGAGACCAATGTGCCCGGGATTTATGCCTTGGGCGATGTCAAAGGCGGACCCGCGTTCACCCACATTTCCTACGACGATTTCCGCATTATCAGGACTAATTTGCTGGAGGATGGTCATGCCACGACGAGAGATCGATTCGTCCCCTATACCGTCTACATCGATCCACAGTTGGGTCGAGTCGGTCTGAGCGAATTAGAAGCACGCGAACAGAAACGTAATATTCGAGTGGCGAAGATGCCGATGAAGCACGTGGCGCGAGCGTTGGAGGTGGACGAAGCGCGAGGATTCATGAAGACCGTCGTTGACGCCGACACCTCACAGATTCTTGGCTGTGCCATTCTGGGAATTGAAGGCGGCGAGATCATGTCGATGCTGCAGATTGCGATGATGGGCAAGAT
>JBLMXX010000359.1:0-16086 GCA_050257995.1 Acidobacteriota bacterium
CCCATCATGCCTCCGCGACCATACCCATATGGCACCGTCGGCGTTATCGCCTGGCCGGGCACAAATCCGCCCACACTTGCACCGCACCCCTTCGGGAGTGCAGGTGTCATGCCACCGCCCATCATGCCGCCCATCCAACCAAAGCCATTCTGTGAATTGCCGCCCATAGGACCCTGAGCCAGCGCGGGCACTGCCAAGGCAACGAGCGCGACCACTGCGAGTGAAACTGCCAAAGCCGTAATGCGTTTCATTTTGATTTCTCCTCGTTCGAGTTTTCGGCTTTAGTTTAGCGCAGAGTTGTGAAGAACATATGAAGAATTGATGCGAATCCGGGGAATCCTTGATGCGCCATTTGACGAATTGACTTGCCCGCCACAATGCCTATGTCCACGAAGGTAATTTGGCCATACGAAAACAGGTCAAATGACTCTGGAGAAAACGCCGACACTATCGTAAAATGAGGCCAAGATAAGATACGAGGAGGTATTTCCGTGGCACGTATAATCAAGTATCAACCATCGCAGATCGCCGACCCGCCGTTCACGCGTTTCCTTTTCTCGGATACGCGGATGGCGTGGCTCTGGGCGATTGTCCGGTTATATATGGCTTACACGTGGATCACGTCGGGATTTGGCAAACTGACCAATCCCGCGTGGGTGAATACCGGCGAGGCGCTCAAGGGTTTTTGGCTCGGCGCGCTCCAGACGACCCCCAAGCCCGTGATTACGTTCGACTGGTACCGCGCGTTCATCCAGTTTCTCGTGGATACCCAGGCGTGGACTTGGTTCTCGAAATTGGTCGTCGCCGGTGAGTTGCTGATCGGGATTGCCTTGCTCCTCGGCGCGTTCACCGGCATCGCGGCAGTCTTTGGCGGCTTGATGAACTGGAACTTTATGATGGCGGGCACCACAAGCGTCAACCCCGTTTTCTTCCTGTTCTCCGTGTTCTTGATCATGGCGTGGAAGACCGCGGGCTACTGGGGCTTGGATCGCATTTTACTCCCCGTGTTAGGGACGCCCTGGCGGCCCGGATTCGCGCCGAATCCGCAGACACCCAGGGCAAGCGCGGCGCCTGCCGAATAGCCAACCAGCCGGATAGAAATAGAAACGGTCGCCCTCACGAGCGACCGTTTTCTTTGCGGATCAGTTCGCCCTTTTTTTCACCTTTTTATTTTGTAGATCGTTTTTGGAGCTTGTCAAACAGAATTCTCCGATGATTACGCACAACTCGGAATTCTACAGATGGATTGAAATGCCCCCGGAGGAGCGGTTTCGATTTTGACAAAAGCCCATTCGCGCGATATAATGAATCTGAATGATTGTTCAGATTATCATATAGTTCAATTCCAAGAGGGCCCATGGCAAAACCCCTAGCCGAGGGAGGACACCAGCATTTGCATTCGCGCGATCTCCAGTTGCCGAGCGATCCAGAGATGTTTAATGTCATCCGGATCTTTCAGGCGCTCTCCGACCTCACGCGCGCCAAAGTGATCTTTGCGCTCACCCAGGGCGAACGGAGCGTCAACGAGATCGCCGCCCTCGTCGGCGCCTCGCCCTCTTCCGTATCGCATCATCTCCGCCGCCTGCGGGATGGAGGGCTGGTGGAATACCATCGACATGGCAATCAAATTTTCTATTCCATCGAGGATATTCACATCGCCGCGATTCTCGAAGAAGCCCAACACCATACCGAACATGGCCGGTCCAATATTGTGCATCGCGCCAAACGCAAATAAACAAATTCACCTGCATCGCCAACTCAGCGCGCTTGATCGGTATGCGGGAAGAAGCACGCAGTGGAGAGAAGCACTATGCCTGAACAGAGCCATGACCATCACCACGCCCATGAGCAGAGCGGGCACGTACACGAACCACGCGCTGGTATCATTGGCTTGCTGATTGACACCGTTGCGCATTTGTTTGGCTTGCATCAGCACGATCAAACGCCCACGTTTGACAGCGTTTGGGAATCGAGCGCGCGTGGAATTCGGGCGCTTGAAATTTCGTTGCTCGCGCTCCTGGCAACAGCGATCTTCCAGGTCGTCATCGTCGCGATGAGCGGAAGTGTCGCTTTGCTCGCGGATACGATTCACAACTTTTCTGACACCCTTACTGCGATTCCCCTCTGGGTCGCCTTCACGCTCACTCGCCGGAAACCGAATCGGCGCTACACCTACGGCTACGGACGCGCAGAAGATTTGGCAGGTGTCATTATCGTTCTGATGATCTTTGGCAGTTCGCTCGTCGTATTCTACGAGTCCATTCAGAAAATTCTGCACCCGCAACCGCTGGAAAATCTGGAATGGGTTGCCTTCGCCGCCATCATTGGTTTTATGGGCAACGAAGCGGTCGCCGTGTTCCGTTTGCGAGTAGGAAGTGAGATTGGGTCAGCGGCTTTGGTTGCGGATGGCATGCACGCGCGCGTGGATGGCATCACCTCGCTGGGTGTCTTATTTGGCGTGATCGGCGTGTGGCTAGGTTTGCCGTGGGCAGATCCCGTGATGGGATTTATAATTGGCTTTGCGATTTTAGTCGCCGTTCGTGATGCGGCGCGCGCAATGTGGCATCGCCTGATGGACGCGACTGATCCGGAAATTACGCAGCAGGTTGAACACGCAGCCTCGCACATTGATGGCGTTCAAAGCATCCGCGGTATCCGGGCGCGTTGGATGGGTCATCGGTTACAATCCGAATTGCACATCGAAGTGGACTGCGATCTCACACTGGCGCAGAGTCATCAGATCGCGGAAGAGGTACGCCATGCCTTGTTCCACGAATTACCAGCACTGAACAGTGTCCTCGTGCATCTCGATCCATGCGGGCATGACCAAAAAGATCATCATGCCATTACCGCACACCACTCGATTAACTAAAGGAAGCCCGCCCTGGCAAGATGCTCAGGGCGGGTTCTGCTTGGCACATTGTTCATTTTTTGGACGAAGTGTTTTTTCACGTTGCCGCGCTAGGATGAGACACCTGCTCTGCCGCGCACGAAAGACAAGACCGGCAGGAAAAACACGCGATAGTTCAATGGCTCTAATTCGACATCGCAAAAACCAAGTTCCTGCATGAGTGGAACCAACTCGCACAGTTCGTGCTGCAACATGCCTCCGAAAAGTGTCTTGGCAATTGCCCGCGGCACCGGACTCGACGGCAGTGCCAAGTCCACGACGACGAGCCGCCCCCCTTGTTTGAGCACCCGATGGATTTCTTGAATGCCTCGCCGCCGCACTCCCTCCGACATATGAAAAATCATAAAGCTGCACAGTACAGCGTCGAATTTCCCTGCTGGAAATGGAATGGTGTCAATTCCCCCGACTTGAAATGATATGTCCACACCCGCTTGCTCAGCTTTACGACGGCACAGATCGATCATCTTGGGGATCACGTCGATGCCGTAAGCTTGACCGGTGAGCCCTACCTGACGCTTGGCGGCAAGTGTAAGGGTACCGGTTCCACAGCCAATCTCAAGGACTTGATCTCCCGGTTTCAATTGCGTGAGACTCACTTCAATATTTCGCAGTTTGCGTTCGTTGCACAATGTCACCATGCGCATATAGGAATCGTACGAATCCACCATGCGCTCCATCGCGTTCTTCATCTGGGCATCTTCATCGGTTTGAATCTGTGGGCTACTCATGCGCTACTCCTTGACCTTGGATTGAAATGCAGTATACTGTGTTAGATAGTGAACATTATGTTCGGTTTCAATATAAAGGCGTACCGCACTGGAAGTCAATAATTAATGTATGGGAAAATGTTCGAAAGTGAACAAAACGCAGTCAATTGTTCAGAATCTTGGAGGATGGATGGAGCAAATCAAAACGGATCGGCGCATTCAGCGCACCCGCGCGCTCCTGCAAGATGCGTTGCTCGCCTTGATCGAAGAGAAGGGTTATGCGGCCATTACCGTCCAGGATATTCTTGATCGCGCGAATCTTGGACGCTCGACCTTTTACGCGCACTATCGGGACAAGGACGAGTTGCTGGTCAGCGGATTTGAGCACCTAAAGAATTTGTTCGAGACCTCCGACTTGCAAGCACTGTCGCCTGCGCGTGAAGCATTTCCGAATAATCCTTCCCTCAGTCTCGCGTTCTTTCGACATGCGGGCAAGCAACAACGTCTCTATAAAGCGATGGTGGGCAAGCGCGGTGGGGAGGTCGTCCAGAAATATCTTTATCAATACATTTTTGATTTGATGAAAAATCATCTCAAACAGCGCTTTCCAACTACGGCGGATCTCGCTCTACCGCGCGAGGTGATCACTCACTACTTTGTCAGTTCCTTTCTCGCGCTATTGACCTGGTGGCTCGACCATGACATGCCCTACACGGCAGACGAGATGGATGGAATGCTCAACACCCTAACCATGCCCGGTCTCAAAAATGCACTGAGGTCGAGATAGACTCGACCTCAGTCGCCTTCGGGGATGAACGTATCGTTCAGCGAGTGATGCATATTATATGGCCGGTCTCTTTCCGCTGACATAGAGCAGAAACGCCGAGCGGTTCGACTCAGTGACGACATCATAAAAGCCCGTTTCCGTCAGCATCGATGAAAGACTCCCTCCACTTTGTGATCGCATCATCATCCGATGACCGACCAGAGCGGCGGTAAGGTGGACGAGCAAGGGATTGGTCGGCGGTTTGAAGTCTGTGATGAAAACGCGTCCACCCGGTTTCAGCACCCGATAGATCTCTCTAAACCCCCGCTGTTTCAAATCCTCCGGTAGATGATGAATCACCAAACGGCTAATGACAGCATCGAACGTTGCCTCTGCAAAGTCAAGTTTCTCGACCAAGCCCACATCGAACCTAGCGACGGAACCGCTGCGCGTTGCCTTTTTCCGGGCGATCTCGATTCCCTCGGGCGCGGCGTCTATCCCGTGTGCTGAACCGGTTGGTCCAACGTATATCTGGGCAGTCAACGTCAGGTCGCCAGTGCCACAACCCACATCGAGAATTTGATCGCCGGATTTAATCTTCGCCATTTCAATGATCCTGCGGCTATTGGAGCCGTTCACACCCAGCCCCATCAAACGCGCGAAAATATCGTATTGCCAAGTCCAATGAATCGTAACGCCGGTGGTCTCTGGTCCACTTTTCGTTTTGGCGTCGTCGTGCATTCGATGCATAGTTGCCATCCTTTCATATTCTTGCGTCTCACCGATTCTTGAACTCCTCGACAAACAGACTGGAATCGGGTAGAGTGTGTCTTGCCGATCCACCGGAACGAATGAATGAGATTTTTCAGCGGCTTGTGATGTCGGGTGTCGAAGCGTCGCTGCGCCCATAGAGTCGAGTTCTTGGATGATGGTTACCCACTACGCTTCGATGACCCATCGATTGCTATTCACTGCAGCCAACTTCTATCATTTCCCAAGAAAACTACTTTTTGATGTGAATGCCGTAATTTTCAATCACTGCAACAATCTGCTGAAGCGTAATTTTATTGGGATCGTAGGTAACCTGAATGACCAGCTCGTTGGTTTGAGCATCGGTCACGCCCGCCGAATTTTGAAGGTCCATTAGGATTGTGCTTGCATCGTCCTCCGTGATGGGAGCGGCCAACTCAAGCGTATCTTGCCTGAGATTCGATGATGGGGTCGCCGTGATACTGGGAACGGATGGAGCTGGCGCAGCCGTGGGCGGAACCGGTGTCGCCGTACGGGGGATGGATGTTGCCGTGGATGGAATCGGCGTTGCCGTCGGAGTTGAGACGCACGCAACGGCACTCCAAATCAATGCTATCGAGACGATTAGGACCGGAACTCTTATCATGTTTTCCTCTCTTGATGAAATCCTACTTACCAGTTGTCTGCGTCGGTTCGAAAATCCGCAGCACAGGATGACCGTTAATGTTTTCGAGCGGCAGATAGACGCGATGCGTTTGTTGATCGACGGCGAGGGTATGTGCGTTGGGTGCGAGAATCGTTTCGCCGATTTTCTCCAGGGTCGCACCGCGCGTTTGAAATACCGCCACCACGCCGCTTTCCGCCGCAACGTACAACCGATTTAGACCCGTATCGTACGACAGCACATCGGGAGTCTCGCCGACACTATCGCTGGCGGTAATTTGTTTTGTGTTCAGATCGACGACGAACAGTTTTGCGTTTTGTTCACAGGACACGAACGCGCGGCGCGACGGTGAATCGATCGAAAAACCGTGCGGTCCTGCGCACCCAGGCAAATCGATGCGGCTCGTGATCTTTTCGCTTTTGGGGTCAATGAGCGCGAGTTGATTACGCCCTTGTGCGGCAGAAACGATCTGATGACCCGCTGCATCGTACATAGTGTTGCCGACTTCGCCACCCAGGTCGATCCGATTGGTGCGCTGATTCGTGCGCGTATCGATCACAATCACGCCACCGCCCGTTTCATCTGACACGAACACCTTTTGATTCTCCGGATCGAAGGCAACGCCATCCGGATATTGTCCACCATCGGCACGCGCCACGACCTGAAAAGTATTTTCGTCGATGACGGCAACTTGATGCGTACCCGTTGCTGACGCATAGACACGCCCCAGATCAGAAACTGCGATCAAGCCATGCGCACTCGCCACCTGCGGAACGTATGCCACCACTTTTTGCTGTTTCAAATCAAATACGATAACCTGATTGCCACCAAGATGCGCGACGAAAAGCAACCCGCGCTGCGTATCAATACTTTGATAATCGAACCGTGATGCGCTCCCTTGCAATGGAACATCAGCGACCTGCCGCAAACCGAGCGATTGGGCTTTGTCGTTTGACGGACTGGCATTGGGCGCAACGGTCCGAGCCGGCAAACTCGTCGGCACACCGGTGGAAGACGAATTGGATGTCAGGGTCGCAGACGGAGCCGCTTGAACGGTCGGTGCGTTGGGCACGGTAGTTGATTGAGCGCTAGCGCACCCAACGGCAACGAGAATAAGCAAGACGCCAAGCCACGGTAGGTATTTCGAGTATCGCATAGCATCATTCCTCAAATGGTGACCACGTTCACGGCGAACGATACGAGCGTCAAGAGAGCGCGCACTTGTCCCCAACGAACTATCCGGCTATCGCGAAACGCGCCGTAGCTGCCAAGCAAAACGTAGGTCACTACCGGACACAGCACGTCGTTCGGACTGAGCAGTGGAATCGGATCATCGTTCAATTGCGCGACGTTTCCCGCCATGCGCCACAAGAGCACGGAGACTCCGACGAGGGTAGAAATGATTACCACCTCACGCGTCGAGAATTCCTTATAGCGCCAGAGCAAAAGAATGAGACTCGCGGCAAACGCAATGCCTGCCGTGAGTGCGATCCGCCAGAATGGGAAAACAAGAGTTTCAATCGGCATTCCAATCTTTCCCTTTTTGCTTTGATCTTCAACGTTCCATCGCCTACATCGGCGTTTGTTCCGGACCGTGATCTCGGAAGCGGTTCACAAAGCTGTGGATCACCTGTGTATCAACACTCCCACATGTTTGCACGTGATCCCATGCCGTCAGGGAGACCTTGTAAGCCATGCTCGGAAGGGGCGACAGGATCATCTTCCAGGAATCTGCACCCACCAAAGCTGCGAGTTGCTGAACTTCGTCGGACGCAATGTCCTTGTAGTGGATGATGATGTATCCATGTTCGAGACTGTGTACTTCGCGTACGGCCGGGATGGGCGTATCGTAGATACCTGCCGGCCATGGGTCCGGATTATGGGGACCTGATACAGGCGGGTTGGCCTGGTATTCGTGGGTTTGGCCCGGCAGTAAATGTGCATTCCCTTCATCCGCGAGGGTTTGAATATCGGTGCAATTCTCTGCGGAGGCGGCTGGGCTGGATGCATGACTTGGGTTGATATAGAACCCGACCGCAACGAGCGCAAGGACGAGAGCGATGAGGCCCGCGCCCAGGTACATCAATCGTCTCTTCTTTTGTTGTTGGCGGGCTTGTTGGCGCTGCAATTGTCGCTGCTTGCTACTTGGCATTCTTCCTCTCTCTCGAGCCCGATAAGATCGGCACTCATCGTTACTCTACAAGGCGTGCGCGAGTTACCGTCAACCGTGAAAAATAATTACACCCGCGATAGCCGCGCCCGCAATGAGGGCCAGTTCAGGCACCTTGAATCGCCAGAGCAGCACGAGGCTCACAAGGCCGATCAGGGCCGTGGGAATGTCAAAAATCGAGCCCTGTCCCAGAATCACCGCTGCGCCCGCGATGGCGCCCGATGCCGCCGCCGTCGCCCCTTTGACGAAACCTTTGAGCACGGGATGCTCGCGATATTTGATAATAAACCGACCGATGAAGAGCACAAAGAGATAGACCGGCAGAAAGACGGCGGCCGCGGAGACGAGCGAGCCCCAGAATCCTCCTACCAAGTAGCCGACAAAGGCGGCGGTGATGACGACCGGGCCTGGGGTGATGATGCCAACGGCGACCGCATCGAGGAACTGGCGCTCATTCAGCCAATGATGGTCGAGGACCACGCCCTGGTGCAGAAACGGCACGATCGCGAGTCCACTACCAAAGGTGAACGCGCCCGCGATCACAAAGAACCCTCCCAGTTCCGCGAGGAGCGGCATGGTTACGGGTGCCAAGAGTGGAAGGAGGAACAAGCCCGGCGTGACGCTGACGGGTTTCTTCCATTTCCAGGGAGGCGAATAAAGCAGCACCCCGATCAGTCCGCCGAGAGCGAAGAGGATGGCGATCTCGGCGCGGGCGAAAATCGTAATCAGCATGAGCGCGCCAAAGATCACCCACATCGCCCGGTCCTTGCCCACCGTCGTCCGCGCGAGGCGTACGGCGGAAAGCGCGACAATGGCGATCACCACCGGTCCGATGCCGTAAAAGAGGGCCTGGACGATGGAGAGACCGTTGTAAGCGACATAGAGGGCAGAAACGAGGAGAACAATCAAGAAGGGGGGCAGGACAAAGACAATGCCGGTCAGGGTTGCGCCGATCACGCCATAGCGGATAAAGCCGATCCACATCGCGAGCTGCCCGGCGAGGGGTCCCGGCATCATCTGGGCGAAAGCCAGCCCTTGCAGGTATTCTTCCTGCGTGATCCAGCCGCGCGGCACGAGGTCGCGCTGCATATCGCCCGCCAGCGCGATCGGCCCACCAAAGCCAAATGCGCCGAGGTGAAGAAAATAGTAGACGAGCTGCCATAGCCCGACCGGTTTCCGCTGCATCACGGGTTCGTTCACGAATTCATTCGCTTTCTAGGACGTCATTCGGTCACATCCGAGTAGACGGCGGCACGATGGGACTGAGGCAGAAAGGCATAGATCTCATTGTGCATCGGATCGAAGGCGAGGGTATGTGCGCCCTTTTCCGTCTGGACGCGTTCCGTCAAATGCATCGTGCCCGTATTGAAAACTTCGATGACACCCGGATCTCCAATGGCGATGTAGAGGTGCTGGAGTGTGTCGTTGAAAAAGATGACATCCGGCACACCGCCGATCTCTACATCCTGCAACACCTGGCCCGACCGATTATCCACGACCACCAATCTTTTTCCGTCGCACGCGCAGAACAACCGGTGCTGTGCAGCCTGTAGATCCAGTCCGTGAGGACCGGCAACTGGGATTGGAAATGCCCGCTCGACACGCGTGGGATTTTTCGCGTCCACGACGACGATTTGGGGAGGGTCGGCAATGTTCACGAAAAAGATATCGGCGTCCGGGTCGTAAACCGTCCAGCGTGTGCGCCCCGGCACGGGGATGCTCGCCGCCATCTTTTGAATGGCGACATCCACGATGGAGAGAGTGAATGAATTGGGCATCGCCGGATCGCCGACGTTGGCGGCGAGGAGGACGTTGCGCTCGGGATCATACGCGAGCCCGTTCGGACGCACGCCCACCGGAATCTTGACGAGGTTCTTTTCATCTCCCGGTGAGAAGATACCCACTGTATTCTCGCCCCGATTGCTCGTGAAGACGAGATCTGCCTCATCCGAGACGAGCGCACCGGCTACACCAGTCAGATTCGGGATCGAGTGCAGGTACCGGTCGGTTGTGCCATCGATGAGGTCGAGAGCATCGTTGGCGGTGTGAGCGACATAGATGCGACCCGTGGCGCGATGGACCGCCGCGTGGTCAAAGCCACCTTGATGGACATGGGGCGGCAAATTGATAGACCCTATTTGTTGGAGAGCCATTTCAATTCTCCGGTGAGAAAACTGCTATAGTCCCTTCGCGACCTGCAAGCGACACCACGCGTAGAGGGCGTCGTAGACCTCGAATTGGTGAAGCAGATTTTCTTCGTCGCTGGGATAGCGGAGACTATAGCCGACGGCAATCGCTTCAAACCCGCGGGCGATAGGATCGGTATCGATATCTTGCGAGACATCGGCGGCGTGAATGATCTTCGCTAGCCGAGCGAGCGCAGGGTCCTTGAGGTCGTATTTGAGCAGGATAGACTCGAAGGAGCAGCGCCCGTCCTTGTGTCCCAGCTCCACGCCGGGCGCATCGAAGGGGATTGCTCCGGTCTCTTTGGCCGCCTGGTCGATTTGGCTCTTGGGGACAAAGAGAAACTCAGCCTCGTTATCTACAAACCGGGTAATGAGCCAGGGACAGGCCACCCGGTCCACGTGCACGTGAGATCGCGTCAGCCATTTCATCGTTTCACTCCTTTGTTATTCCTACGTTTCGAGCGTACCTGCGGCTTGATTTGCTCCGTCGCGCTGTGGGCAAAGTGAAGATACAGTCCTTCAAACAGTGCCATTCCTCGAGCTTCCAATTCGGCATCGGCAAGCTCCGCCGTGTGCCAACCGTCTAGAACGGCATCCACGCCCGTTGCCGCGGGTCGCGCGTACCGCCCGTCGCTCAAATCGATTTCGTGCACGATTTCGGCGAGCGCGCGCAATCCCGCATCGTCCAATCCAAATGAGCGCAGCATGGTCTCAAACGTGCACAAATTGCCGACGTGCCCGAACTGTCCACCCTCTTCCATATCGAAGGCGATTTCATCCGGCTTGGGAGTGAGTGAATAACGGATGGCACCTTTCGGATCGATGAAGCGGAGAATGAGCCACACGCAGGCGAGACGGTCGACGTAGGGACGTGGGCGCGTCACCCAGATTTTGCCGCGATAATCGGCAATGTCCGCCCTCGCGACCTGCGGAGCAGCCGGACGATAGGGTGCTAGGGACTGGGCGAGCTCGGCGATTTGCGTAGCCACCCGCGCCCCTTCCGGGCAGGCGAAATAATCCACGCGCGCAATCTCGGCATGCCGCTTGCGAAGTTTTTCGAGCGCCTCCCGAGCTTGAGCGGGGTCCTGCGATTTTGCTGACCGGCGCCACGAGGCAAGCTGCTCTTCCAGCTCGCCATATTCCTCGGCGCGGGCTTGATTGAACTGAGCAACCAATTGGTGGTCATCCAGTCCCTCGAACTGCTCCACCCGCATAACGAGTGCCTCGCCTTTCGCTTGACGGATCTCCCGGGCAAGCCATTGGAATGCTTCGAGGCAACCGTCGCGTGCGGGCAAAACGTATACGCCGCCTGCCGGGGAGATGGCGCCCAGGCGATGCAAGCGGCGCCACAGCGCGACCCGGGGGCTGGAACTCGATTTCGCAGGAATGGAGTAGGAAAACACCACCCAGTGCATGACCCGTTGATTGTAACACATGTTGCGCTAATTAGAAATAAAAATTACGTTAGACTTTGGCGCAACCCCTGCCTGGGGCTGACCGCGCCAAATGGCGTACACGCGACCGCGCCAAAATGCCTATGCCAAAACCAGGTGAATGGCGGTAGGCAAGCGGCGCCGGTTGCCGTAGAATGAGACCGATGAGCACGCATCAAATCGCATTTGCCGTTCGCGGGATGTTCTGCCTTAAATGCGCGAGGGAAATAGAGCGCGCCCTGGCGCAACTTGACGGGGTTGTCGCCGCACAAGTGAATTACGCGACCGAGCGTGCGACGTTGGTATACGATCCAACGCGAGTGACGGCATTGAAGATGGTGAATGCGATCCGCAACATCGGATTCGATACGCCCGTCGAAGTTCTGACCTGGCACTCGGACGACTTGCTGTACGCGACCTCAGCACGGACGGTCGCACGGGCGCTGGAGAAGGGCAAAGGAGTTATGCGAGCGGCCGCTGACCTTGCCGCGCACAGCGTAACCGTCGAGGTGTTCCCCGAATATGCTCGAAGCGACTACCTGGAGCGATTGTTCAGCGCGTTAGGGTTCCGCGTCGACAATGCGAGATCGGCAGATGGTTGGTTTCTCTTTTGCTTGCGCGTCGTACTTTTGATCGCGATCGAGTTTCTCGCACTCTGGAGCGCGGGCGCGCACGCGGGATTTCTCGTCTCGGCCAGTTCGCTGCACACGCCGCTCATCGTCGTGCTACTTTCGTTTATCACCCTGTTCACCATCGGTTTGCCGTTCTATCGTTTCGCGTCCGACGCGATGCTTCAGGGCGAATACGACGCGAGCGTGATGCTCGCGCTGATGGCGTCAGTGTTCGCGCTGCTCAGTTTGCCGGTAGGGATCCTTTCGCCCTCGCCATGGTTTACGGACATCGGATTTGTCGTGGCGACGACTTTGACGACCGGCTGGTTCATCACGCGGGCGCTGACGCTCTGGGTGTTTCCGCGCTTGCGAGTTTCTCCCCCCCATCTGAGAAATGTGAGACTACCCCTCATCCCCCTGCTCGCGGGCGTGCTGGCGGCGCTTTTGATGATGGGCGTCTATCTCGGTATCCTGAGCGCACTCCAATCTCCGTCTCATGCCGTTGAGCAGTTGGCGATCGATCGCGTATGGGTGGGGCTGGTCGCGCTCGGCTTTGGCACGCAGATCGGACTGTACACGTATCTTCGTTTTATTGTCCGCGCGGCGAAGGCGATAGGAGCGACGGCCGTAACGGGTGCCGGCGCCGGCACCTCCACCCACGGGATGCTCGCGTGCTGTGCCCACCATCTCACGGACGTCGTGCCGCTCGTCGGCTTGGCGGGCGCGAGTGGGCTCTCGGGCGCAATCGGATTCTTCACCGAATGGAAGTATGCCTTCATCGCTCTGGGCTTGGTGATAAATGCCGCCGGCATTATCGTGACCATGAGGACGATTCGAAAATCCAAGAAGCACCTGGACGCAATGCCGATCATCCCAGAAGCAGCACCGGCGTGCCATTAAGCAAGGAAATCCTTCCTCTCTACCTGTGTACCTGTCTTGCTGTGTACCTGTTCACATAAAGACTGGAGTCAAATATGACAACAAAACAAATCACCCTGCCCATCGTCGGTATGACGTGCGCGAGCTGCGTGGCACATGTCGAAGGGGCATTGAATAATCTGAGTGGCGTCGAGAAAGCTGTCGTCAATCTCGGCGCGGCGAAGGCGAATGTGGAGTACGACCCCGAGCGCGTCTCGCCCGCGCAGATGTTCGCGGCGGTCGCCGATGTCGGGTATGAAGTCGGCACCGCGAGCGTCACGCTTAACGTCACGGGAATGACGTGCGCCAGTTGCGTTGCCCACGTCGAAGGCGGGTTGAACGAACTCGATGGAGTGACCAAAGCGGTCGTCAACCTCGCGCTGAACACGGCGAAAGTCGAATACGTGCCAACGCTCGTGAGCGTAGCAGATATGAAACGGGCGGTTCAGGACGTTGGCTACGAAGCGGAACTGAAGAATGACCAGGTCTCGGCAATGGATCGCGAACGCGAGGCGCGCCAAAAGGAAATCCGGCGGCAGGGAACGTACCTCGCGGTTGCCACGCCGATTGCGCTCGTCATCATGATCGGCACCTTTCGCGACATGCTGCCTGCCAACCTGATGGGGCTGATCCCCGAACTACTCGCCGAGAAATGGCTGCTCGGGTTGCTGACCACGCCGATTGTCTTCGGACCCGGACGACAATTCTTCGCGAACAGCTTTCGCGGCCTTCGCCACGGCGTTACCGACATGAACCTGCTGTACGCGACCGGCATTGGCGCGGCATACGGCATCGCGGTGATTAACACGCTGTTCCCGGAGGCGGGCTTTGGAGGGAAGGGCGCGACGTTCTTTGAATCGGCCGCGCTCCTGACGTGGTTCATCGTTCTGGGGCGCTTTCTCGAAGCGCTCACGCGTGGGCGTACCTCCGAGGCGATTCGCAAGTTGATGAGCCTGCAGCCGAAAATCGCATGTCTGATCCGTGAGGGCAAAGAGATCGAGATCCCTGCCGACGAAGTGATCGCCGAGGACATCGTCCTCGTACGGCCCGGTGAACGCGTACCGGTGGATGGCGTCGTCAAAGAGGGCTATAGTGCGGTGGACGAGTCCATGCTGACAGGCGAGTCGTTGCCAGTCGAAAAGAAGATTGGCGATAACGTCATTGGCGGGACGATGAACAAGACGGGCGCGTTCAAGTTCGTGGCGACCAAAGTAGGGGCGGACACCGCGCTCGCGCAAATCATCAAGCTGGTGGAGGACGCGCAGGCATCGAAAGCGCCCATCCAGAAGCTTGCGGACTGGGTGGCGGGACATTTCATCCTCGGCGTCCATGTCCTCGCGCTCCTCGTTTTCGTCTTTTGGTTTTTTGTCGGTTACCACCTGTTCTTCGACCCGACAACGGGCTTTGTCCTGTCGCCCTACACGCTGGGCGAAATCGGAGTCTTTGGATTTTCGCTCCTGCTAAGCGTGACGGTGCTGGTGATCTCCTGCCCGTGCGCCGTCGGGCTGGCGACACCCAGCGCGATGATGGCGGGAACCGGCAAAGCCGCGGAGCACGGCGTCTTGTTTAAGAATGCGGAAGCCATCGAGAACGTTTCCAAATTGCAGGCGATCGTCTTCGACAAGACGGGCACGCTGACAAAAGGGGAGCCGTCCGTAACGGACGTAGTAGAAGTTGGGCACTCCGCCTCCATTCTCCAACTCGCCGCCATTGCCGAAAAAAACAGCGAGCATCCGCTGGGCGAAGCCATCGTGCGCGGGGCGAAAGAGCGCAGCCTCGAAATTCGAGACGCCGAGTCGTTCAACTCTATTCCGGGCCATGGCGTTGAGGCGAGTTCCCGCGGACGAGAAATTCTCCTGGGCAACCGCAAACTGATGCAGGCACGGAATGTAGAGATCAACCCATTGCTGAAACAAGCCGAGCAATTGGAACTGGACGGCAAGACGGTGATGTTTGTCGCGGTGGACCGCGCCGCGGCAGGCATCATCGCGGTGGCCGACACCTTGAAGGAATATTCGACGGATGCGATTCGCGTGTTGCACAAACTGGGCATCGAGACCGTGATGATCACGGGCGATAACCGGCTCACCGCCGAAGCGATCGCGAAACAGGTCGGGATCGACCGCGTGCTCGCAGAAGTTTTGCCGCAAGACAAGGCAGCGGAAGTGAAAAAGTTGCAGGCGCTTGGCAAGAAGGTCGCGATGGTCGGCGATGGCGTGAACGATGCCCCCGCGCTGGCTCAAGCGGATGTCGGGATGGCGATTGGGTCGGGGACGGATGTCGCGAAAGAAACGGGACACGTGATCCTGATCAAGGATGACTTGCGTGATGTCGTCGTCGCGATCGAGGTCGGCAGGGCGACGATGCGCAAGGTGAAACAGAACCTGTTCTGGGCATTCGTCTACAACACGCTCGGCATTCCGCTGGCGGCCGGCTTGTTCTACCCTCTGTTCCGCGTGGTGGTCAGTCCGGAACTGGCGGGCTTTATGATGGCGATCAGTTCGCTCACGGTGACACTGAATACGCTGCTCCTGCGTGGCTTTGTGCCAACGGTGCGGCGCGGCTCAGGCGGCGACGGCGAGCGCGAGACGCCGCCGGCGCGAACGGAGCTAGCAACCGCGCCTGCGGAATAGGTCCGACACGCGGATCGCGGAGGGAGAGCGGAGAGCAAACGCGAACGCGTGAATCAAATCGAGGGGTCGCACATTCTTGCCGATGGGCTCTAGTCGAACTTGACAGGCTACTGAGCATGGCGGGAGCGTGCGAGAGCGAACTGGCTCATAACTCCCCGGTTCGTCCTCTCGTCCAAAAGGGAGAAATGCTCATGGATCTGGATCGGAAAATCGCGCGGACGAGTGCGTCCATATACAGCGCAATCTCGATAACGGCGAGTGTCTTATTTCTGATCGCCGCGACCCTCGCGGGAAAATATACGGATGTGGCGCGGATCGGCGGCGCGGTGTGGGTGTT
>JBLMXX010000360.1:0-2629 GCA_050257995.1 Acidobacteriota bacterium
GTCTTGACCGCGCGCGATACCGTCGAATTGAAAAAGGACGGCAGTAAACTAAAGGCGAAAAACATCATCATCGCCACCGGGTCACGCCCGATCTCCATTCCCGGCTTGCCCATCGACGGCAAGGATGTCATCACGGCCTGGGAAGCCATCCTGATGCGCGAAGTGCCCTCCCCCATCGTGATCGTCGGCGCCGGTCCCATCGGCATGGAGTTTGCGTACATCTACCGCTCTTACGGCGCGGACGTGACCGTCGTCGAGATGCTGCCGCACCTGCTCCCGCGTGAAGATACCGAAGTCAGCGTCGAATTGGAAAAGGCGATGCAGAAATTCGGCGTCAAATTCCGCCTCAACACCAAGGTGGAGGGCGCCGAGCGAACGGGCGACAAGGTGCGCCTGAAGGTTTCGAGCGACGGGAAGACGGAAGAGATCGAGGCGCAAAAGGTGCTCGTCGCCATCTCGGTCAAGCCCAACAGCGAGAACCTGGGCTTGGAGGCGCTCGGCGTCAAGACAACGCGCGGCGCCATCGACGTGGACCCGACCATGAAGACGAACGTGCCGGGCCTTTACGCCATTGGCGACGTGACGATGAAATTGGCGCTCGCGCACGTAGCGTCCGCGCAGGGCGTCATCGCCGCCGAAGCCATCGCGGGGAAAGAGCCGCGCGGGCTCGACCTGAATAATGTACCGCGCTGTACTTACTGCGAACCCCAGGTCGCCTCGCTGGGCTTGACCGAGGCGCAGGCCAAAGAGACGGGCCGCGAAATCCGGATCGGCAAATTCCCGTTCCGGGCAAACGGCAAGGCACTCGGCATCAACGAGTATGACGGTTTCGTGAAACTCGTGGTCGACAAGAAATACGGCGAGATTCTCGGCGTGCACATGATCGGTCCCGAGGTGACGGACCTCACCGGCGAGCTGAGCCTGGCGAAATCGATGGAACTGACGCCGACGGAGATTGCCCACGCCATCCACGCCCATCCCACACTGACCGAAGCTGTCGGCGAAGCCGCCCTGGACGCGCTGGGAGAAGCGTTGAACATCTAACATGACCAACATCGCCATCATCGGCGGCGGATTTGCCGGAATGACCGCCGCGTACGAACTCGGCAAAAAGGGCTATCAAACGTTTTTGTTTGAGCGAATGCCGGAATTGGGCGGGCTGGCAGGCACCTTCCCGATCGAAGGGACGCGCCTGGAGCGCGGCTATCACCACTGGTTCACGAGCGATACGCACATCATCGGGCAGATGGAGGAGCTCGGGCTGGGTGATCGCGTGCAGTGGATCTCTTCCCGGACCGGTTGGTTTTACGGCGGCAAGATTTGGAACTGGGTGACCCCCATGGATCTCCTCAGGTTCAGCCCGCTGCCACTCGTGGACCGCCTGCGATTGGGCTTGAGCACATTCTACCTGCAGAAAGCGAGAAACAAGCTCGCCGACTATGAGCAGATCACTGCCGCGGCCTGGCTGAAAAAGTACGCGGGACAGCAGGCCTGGGACAAGGCCTGGGGTCCCATGTTCCGCGGCAAGTTTGGCAAAGAGGCGGAAAATATTCCCCTGGTCTGGCTGTGGTACAAGACCGTGCTGCGCCTCAATTCGCGCAAAGGGCTGACGAAAGAAGTCCTCGGTTACCCGCGCGGCTCTTTCCAGGTGCTGATCGACGCGCTGGAGGATGCCACCCGGAAGCAGGGCGGCAGGATCTATCTCGGGACGACCGTCCAGCGCATCGTCGTCGAGAACGGGGCCGCCTGCGGGCTCGAATTTGCGGCAGACGCGCCGTCGTCCCCCGCCCGGCAAGAATTGGGAGCCACGGCGCGCTTTGACCGCATCATCTGCACCGCGCCGTCCTTCGCCACTCTCAAACTGGTGTCCGAATTTCCCCTCGCATACGTCGCCAAGATAAAGGCCGCCAAATACATGGCGGCGGTCCTGCTCATTCTAAAGATGAATCGTTCCATGTCCCCGATCTACTGGATGAATGTGGCGGACCGCTCCATCCCGTTCGTGGCGACCATCGAGCACACCAATTTTATCCAGCCGGAGGTTTACAACGGCAAGCGCGTCATGTACGTCTCGAACTATCTCGACCCGGCCAGCCCGTACTTTCAGATGAGCCGGGACGAATTGTTCAACGCTTATCTGCCGCATCTGCAAAAGATAAATCCGCAATTCTCGCCTGACTGGGTGGAAGAGATGTGGCATTTTAAAGAAGCCGCCGCACAGCCCATCGTGCCCCTCAATTACTCAAAGCAGATTCCGGAATTCCGCACCCCCCTGCGCCAACTCTACCTGGCCAACACGACGCAGATCTATCCCGAAGACCGCGGGACCAATTATTCGGTGCGCCTCGGGCAGGACATTGCCGATATGGTGGACGCGGATACCAGGAACAACAGCGGGTGGCGCGAGGAATCTTAAAGGGCAGAATGGCTCTGTCGGGACAATTGTTAGAAATTGTTCGAAGTGAGTTTGCGTTAGATTGGGATGGCATACACGGTGCCCGGCACTGGGAGCGCGTCCGTGAAAACGGGCTTTTAATCGCCGAACTGAATGGCGCCAACAAGGAAATCGTGGAGTTGTTCGCGTTCCTGCATGACGTCAAGCGCGCGGACAACGGGCGCGACCCCGAAC
>JBLMXX010000361.1:0-2760 GCA_050257995.1 Acidobacteriota bacterium
GCGGCAGAAGCAGGCGCAATACCATCGACCGGAGGCGTCCAACGCGCAAAGAATTCACGCGTCGCGGTATCTACCGAACCGGGGTTTTGCCGGTAACGGTCGTACAGTTCCAGGACATATCCGGCATTAGAGCCGGGAAATTCATGCCAGTCGTCCATAGTTCAACTCAATGCCGCTCCAGCCAGGCGCGTATGCCCGGCTCGTGCTCTTGATGCCAGTGGGAAAAGAATGCCGCGGCGCTTAACGGGTTACCTTCCATCCACGGGAAGCGCTTGGGGTCCGTGATATCGGATTCAGGAAGGGCACTGATCGATTCCACAAGATCATCAAAAACTCGACGGGAATCCTCGAGAATATCCATCAACGAACGCGCCTGGTTCTCCTCATATATCCAGGCATTGATCTCATCATCGGTCTGCAAATGCGCTGGCCAAGGCGGCGCCGGCTCGGCCTCGTGTCGTCCGGCCGCTTGCAGTCGCGCCACGGTGCGGCGGCGCCAGCCGGTCAAGTGAGCGACAATGTCTTTGATCGACCAATGGCCCGCGACACCCGGCTCGGCCATGCGCTCCGCTCCAATTTGCGCGAGCAGCGCTTGCCACCGCGCCTGCTCTTTGTGCAATTCGCCAATCAACTCTGCTTTCCCCACTTGCACCTCACCCGATCATTCGACTACTGGACCAATCACCCAATCACCCAGTTGGCTCACACCTGCACTTGCGTGCGGTGCAAGTGTTGGCTCATCGACAAATTGCCTCATTGCCTAGCCCTTGTACGTCAACACGCGACCCCAGAGACTCTTGGTACCCCAGATGCCTGCGCGGAGGCATTCGAGCTGGACGATCTGGCTGTGGTCGACAAACAGGTTGACTTCCGCGCCGTAATTCTTGACATACCAGGCAAAGACTTCGGGGTCGGCGGCTTCAAACATGATCTTGTCGAGACCGAGAGCATTCGCAATCTTGGATGCAACGTCGGTGCGCCATGTGTTAACGCTCTCCGTTATGCCTTCGGATTCGATCATGATCATGTACGCGCCCGCCTCCAGAAAACGCCTGGCTTGGGCTATGGGGCGTTCCGGATCGCGCGTGCCTTCGGCTTCCAATTCTCCGGCGGTGGTCGCGCCACCCGCGCCGAACTGGATGCCCACTTCGGGCTTGGCTTTCAGTCCGGACTTTTGGACGCGCTCGATCAACCGGAGCCAATCGTCCGTCGGGATCGTGATAAAGCCGCTCGAAATCTCGATGATGTCGAATCCGATATCCTTGCATTCGTCAATATAACACTCCACGGCATCGGGACCGAGGGTGAGCACGTGCTCGATGAATCCGCCGGTGGAAACGAGCACCCCATTGGCGTGGCACAATTCGAGTAGTTCTTTCACGGCATTTCGCGGCATTAAGCTGAACGAACCTCCCGCGAATTTCAGCACGTCGACGTAGGCGCCCATCGTCTCGAAAATATCCTGCAAATAGCGCTTGCCTATGGGTGTATAGTAAGGTCCGCGGATTTCGGTCACGCCATGTGTTCGCGGCTTCCCCTCTCGGCGGTTGACCGGCAGAAACGAAAAAGCGCGTTCGTCGGGGAGTGTAGATGATTGAGGCATTTTACTCTCACTTTCTAATCATGTGTCCTGATCTCATCGGTCGACTGGGTCGTCACCTTGGACAGCAGCAGCATGAGATTCGCAGTGTCGACCGTCTCCAGATGAGCCACGGCGTCCACAATCTGGCGGCGCAAGGTAAGATCGGCATACGGCTCCGCCAGCCGTTCGAATTTAGCGACGACCGTCTCCCAGCGCATCGGGTGGGTAAAGAACCCTTCATAGTCGCGTTTCTCTTTGATGAACGTCCTGCCGTCGCGAAGCGAAACGGACAGGCGACAAGGCATCTCGTCCGGAAAGCGCGCGCTGTACTCGGCATTTGGTCGCACGACCACCCTTTTCAGCAAATCCTGGACATCGCGCCTGAGGATGCGCTCTGGACGGTATTGTTCCGGCGTCACGTTGCCATCCAGTACCGCGACCGCTAACATGTATTGGAGACTATGATCCGCCTGCTCTTTGGTTTCCACCCGGGTCTTGTCGCCTTCTTCCCCGCCGCCGATGATGTTGTAGGCGACATCGAAAATATCGACCTCGATCCGCTCTACCTCATCGCCTTTGAAACCGTTTTCCTGCGCCAGCTCCAGGATTCCCTCGAGGGCAGATTGTGAGTGAATTTCGGCATTGAATCTTTTCACAATGGTGCGCGTCACGAGTTCCAGGTTCTCTTTCGACCAGTCGAGATCAAAGTGCCCGGCAATCGAATCCATAAATCCTTTGTTACCCTCGAAAACCTCTAACGGACCCGTAATGCCCATCCTCGCGAGAAAGGTCGCCTGGGTCGCGCCAAACACGGTTTCCGGGTACGCCAGGCCCTTCCAGTTTGAGAGCGAGCCGGTCCGGGTGACGCGCAGGGCGTTAAACATCGTGCCGCTGATTGCGATCGCATGAGCGGTTCTCGCTTGGTCCAGCCCCAACGCGCGCGAAACGCCCGCGGCCACGGCGTATGCACCCTGCGTCGTGTGGTCAAATCCTTTGGCGCGGACGGGTGCCACGGCGCTCAGGCGGCATTGGACTTGATAAGCCGTTGCCAGCGCCGCCATGAGGTCGCGCCCGCTCTTCCGGGCGTACTGACCGGCGGCGAGGACCGCTCCGAGGTTATCGCTGGGATGGCACGTTTCTCCCCTGGCCAGGTAGCCGTCGTTAAAATCCAAATAACG
>JBLMXX010000362.1:0-5569 GCA_050257995.1 Acidobacteriota bacterium
GGCCGTGGGGGCGGCCCTCCTCGTCGTAACGGAACAGGTATCCCGGCTGCACGATGGCGTCGATGTAATATTTCAGCGCATAGGGGATGCCAAAGTTCCACATGGGGACCGTCAAAAGATACACATCGGCGTCCAGGAACTGCTCGATACTCTTCTCGATCTGTTTCCAGGATGGTTGAGCGCTTTCCTCGATGGCTTGCCCGGTCATCAGCATGTATTTCGATTCGATATTTCTGCCGGCGACGGAAGGCAGGTCCGCCGTAAACAGATCCAGGGTTCTTACCGTCAGTTCGTCGTACTTTGCATGGAGTTCTTCCAACAAAACATTGGAAACCCGTACCGTATTTGAAGCCAGACCGCGCGGTGTAGAAACAATGTGAAGCAGGCGCATTTTTGTTTTCCCTTTATGGATGTGCGGCTGACGAGCCGCAGATTTGGATTTTGGTCGAGCAATGAGAACAAGATCAGGGCATGGGCGAATCTTTGGCGGCGCTATCTCCTGTCTCGAGAGAAACACACACAGACGCCTTCGTCTTTCATTCCTCCGAGAAACTGCGACCTACTTGCGGTCATCTTTAACCTTCCTGCGGCGTTACAGTACGCCATTCGGCTGCGGAGCCAATCACGGAGAGCGATTGTACGATTTTTCTTGCTCTGTGTCAATGGGGCAGCCCCGGAATGTCAGTCACCGCCACTTGACAGGATCGCGGAACTGTGTATACTTGCACACGTACGGAACAGCAATTTCTGAATTTGAAAGCACCCGGGCTCTGTCAGGAAATGCAGGGCCGCGGGGCTTTATTTTTTGGGCGATTGCCAGTCTCCGACAAATTCTTTACGAAGGAGCCAACAAAATGGCTGAACGAAGCACGGGCACGGTGAAATGGTTTAACGCGGCGAAGGGATACGGTTTCATCGCGCATGAGGGCGGCAAAGACCTGTTTGTCCACTTTTCCGAGATTCAGGATGCGGGCAACGGCTATCGCAGTCTCAACGAAGGGGATGCGGTAGAATTCACCATCGGAGACAGCCCCAAGGGTCCCCAGGCGACCAACGTCGTCAAACTGTAACGCCCTGCGCCGGTTCCATTGGCTTCACGATTCTGCACGATCATCGATCTGAGGAATTTATTCGCAGCATAGATCCATATTCCAGGAGACGAACGGCAGTTCATGAAGTTGTCATCAGGCAGGCAAGACCTGCCTGATTCCGTTTTAGGAGATCCGGGATTCGGAAAGGAGCAGGCGAACATGGGAAACAAATTATACGTCGGGAATTTGGATGCCCGCATCACCGCGGATGATTTGACGGCCCTCTTCACGGGCGCCGGGCATGTCGTGAGCACCTACGTCGTCACGGACCGGGACACCGGTCGCTCCAAGGGTTTTGCTTTTGTCGAAATGGCAGATGAGACGGAGGCGCGCCACGCCATCGCGCTGTACAGCGGTCACCTGCTCCACGATCAAGCGTTGGTCGTGAATGAGGCGCGACCGAAAGAGAGTCAACCCAGCAGCGCTTCAACCTCCCCCCGCCCGAAATTTCGCGAGATCAAACACAAGCGCCGCGGCGGCGGCAACATCCATCGCTTTCATTAAGCATGAATATCGACCGGAGATGGTCACAGCGCGGTTGCTTTACCCGGCCATGTGTGCTATAGTGGGTGTGGCAGAGCAAAGTAAATATGGTCTATTTACGCCGCCCGGACGACAAGACCTCCGGGGGCTTTTTTTTCTTGTCCAGACTCTCTGCAGCGTCCCTGCCGCGGACTGGACTTTCGAAAGGAGATTCCATTGGAATCAAATCTGTACGTGGGCAACCTGTCCTACAACGTGACCGAGGAACAACTGCGCGAGCTGTTCAGCCAGGCGGGCGCCATCAAAGAGATCCGGATGATCCTGGACCGCGACACGCAGCGTCCCAAGGGCTTTGGCTTTGTCGAAATGACAACGCAAGTAGAAGCCCAAAAAGCCATCGAAATGTTCAACGAGCATGAACTGGACGGTCGCCGCATGACCGTGAACTTTGCCCGCCCCAAGGAAGACCGCGGCCCGCGCGGCCGGTTTGGCGGCGGCAACCGCAATCGCTATTAGGGCATGAAGACTTCCGAAGTCTCCAAGACTTTGGAAGTCTGGAGTCTACAAGACTTTGGAATTCTAGAACTTTAACTTCGGAATTCTAATCAACAAGGTCGGCTTATGTTCTTAAATAAATGGGTCCGGATCGGTTTTGTCGCGGCGGTGCTTTCGATCGCCGCGCTGGTGGCCTATTCCGCCTTCCTTCAGCCGAATAGCCCCGCCACGGTCGTCCCGATCAGCAAGCTCGGGCAAGACGTCCAATTGGGCAATGTCAAAAGGATTTCGGTGGATGGGACCAAGCTCAATATCACCTACCGGGATGGCGTGACCGCCACCTCCGCCAAGTCCACCACCGACGGCAGCATTGAAAAGACTCTGAGCAACCTGGGCGTGTCGCCCGCTCAAATGGCCGGCGTGGAGATCGTCTACCAGGGGGCCTCGCCGTGGGGCGATATCCTCCCGGTCGCCATGGCCTTTTTGCCCCTACTCTTTATCGGCGCGATCTTGATCTTTTTCTTGCGGAGGACCCAATCGGGCGGTAACCCGATCGCAGCGTTCGGGAAATCGGGCGCCCGCGTCTTTTCAAGCGACCAGCCCACCATCACGTTTGCCGATGTGGCAGGCGTGGACGAAGCCAAGCAGGAATTGCAAGAGGTCGTCGAATTCCTCAAAGAGCCGGGCAAGTTCACCGCGCTCGGCGCCCGCATCCCGCGCGGTGTTCTGCTCGTCGGACCGCCCGGGACCGGCAAGACGCTGATGGCGCGCGCCATTGCGGGCGAGGCGAACGTCCCGTTCTTTTCGATCAGCGGTTCAGAGTTCGTCGAGATGTTCGTCGGCGTCGGCGCCTCGCGCGTCCGCGACCTGTTCACGAACGCCAAGAAACACTCCCCCTGCATCGTCTTTGTGGACGAAATTGACGCCGTCGGTCGCCACCGCGGCGCCGGCGTGGGCAGCTCTTCGGACGAGCGCGAACAGACGCTCAACCAGATCCTGGTCGAGATGGACGGCTTTGATACCGACACCAACGTCATCATCGTCGCGGCGACCAACCGCCCGGACATCCTCGATCCCGCGCTCCTGCGCCCCGGTCGCTTCGACCGGCGCGTGATCCTGGACCGCCCCGACATGATCGGGCGCCGGCAGATCCTCGAGGTCCACACCAAGGGCAAGCCGTTCGCGAAGGACGCCGACCTGGGGGCCGTGGCGAAGCTGACCCCCGGATTTACCGGCGCGGACATCGAGAACCTGGTGAACGAAGCCGCGATCCTCGCGGCCCGGCGCAACCAGAAGACGATCACGATGCTGGAACTCTCGCAGTCGATCGAAAAAGTGATGGCGGGACCGGAGCGCAAGAGCCGCGTGATCAACGACGAAGAGAAACGGGTCCTTGCCTATCACGAAGCCGGACACGCGCTCGTGATGCAGGTCCTGCCGCACTGCGACCCGGTCTACAAAGTATCGATCCTCTCGCGCGGCACCTCGCTGGGGTACACGATGAGTCTGCCGGAAGCCGATCGCTACCTCCAGCACCAGAGCAAGTTCATGGACGACCTGGCCGGCGCGCTGGGGGGACGCGCCGCCGAAGAGATTGTCTTTGGCGACGTGACGACCGGCGCGTCGGACGACATTGCGCGGGCGACGAATATCGCCCGGGCGATGGTCACGCGCTATGGGATGAGCGAGATGCTGGGTCAGCGGACGTACGGCGCGCACGAGGAATTGATTTTTCTCGGCCGCGAGATTTCCGAGCAGCGCAATTACGGCGAACAGGTCGCCGAGCAGATCGACGCCGAGGTCAAGCGGATCATCGGCACCGCCTATTCCAAAGCCAAGCAAGTCCTGTCTGCCTATCGCGAGCAGTTGGATGCGGTGGCGAACCGGTTGACCGTTGCCGAGACCATCGATCGGGAGGAGCTGACGCGCCTGGTGGCGAGACCCACGGCGCTCGTTCCTTCCCTGGCGGCGGTGCCCCTGGGGAGCGGTTGATTATCGTGGCGAGGAGGTTGGGATGCAATTCAGAGTTGGAGATCACGTCATTCACCCGATGTATGGGGTAGGCACCGTCAAGTCCTGGACCGAACAGCAATTCGGGGGCGGACCGAAGCGGGCCTATTACGAGGTGGAAACGGGGGGCGCGACGTTGTGGGTCCCGATCGACGCGCAAGGCGCCTCGGTCCTGCGCGGGGTGGCGTCCCGGCACAGTCTGGCAGAATGCCGCCGCTTGTTGAGGGGTACCCCGGTGCCTCTGGACAAGAGTCTCAAGACGCGGCAGATCGAAATCGAGACGCGCCTGAAAGGCGGATTGCTCCCGGCGGTGTGCGCAACGGTGCGGGACCTGCGGGCGCTTGGCTCGCAAGCGGCGTTACGCCCAACCGAGGACCGCGTGCTCAGAAGAATCTACAAGGCGCTGTGCGAGGAATGGGCGGTATCGGACGGGGTGACCGAGCAAGCCGCGCTGCACGAGATTGAAGACCTGCTCCAGGAAAGTCAAGCCGCCCTGGTCGCCGCCGGGGGAGTTTGAAGGTTGCGACCGCTTTAGTCGCCGGGGCGCTTGCCCGCTACGGGGTCAGAGTCCTGTCCATCTTGTCGCTCAAAAACGCACAACCCGAAGAGGCTTGTGCGTTTCGCTTTGCTCACGCAAGGCTATCCTGGGCCTGCGTGCTCCGCTCGAGCGCTTGCACGAATTTTTCCGCAAAGAGCGGCGCATCCATGTACCAGCGCGAGGTGACCACATTGCCGTCGACGACCACGTAAGGGACCCACACGCTCCGCCCGGTGGAGAAATCCTCAGGGCGCTCCAGGCACGCACGCACCTCGTCGGCGACGCAGCGGGGATACATGATATAGTCGCGCCGCGCTAACCGGCACAGCAGATAGCCGGTGCGATCGAGCGACGCCGTCACGGCGGTGACCTTGTGACCGTAGAGGACGCTCCGCCCGGTTTGGGGATCGATCGTGCGCGCCGGCACCAGCACGCCGTGACAGATCGCGCCGATCAGCTTGCCCTGGCGCGAGAACTGCAGCACCTTGTTCTGCAATACCTCGCTTTCCAGATACTGGCGCACGGGGGGCGCATCACCGCCGGGTAACAAGACCGCCTGATACGCGTCAGGATCGATGTCGGCATACGGGATCGGATGCCGGTAGGCGGGGTCTTGGGTCATCTCCCGGTAAGCCGCCTGCGCTTCCGCCCCCGCGCTCAGCAGGCCCGGGAGCGGACCTTTCAGCCTGTTGGTTTCCCCCTCCGCGACGTCTCCATGCTCGGTGCTTACCGTAACGGTCCACCCCCGGCGCGTGCACGCCTTCCAGGGAATGGCACATTCGGTCGGATCGAAATCGTGATCGGGGAGTGGCAAGAGGATATGGAGAGTGGGGTTAGTAGGGTTCGTCCCGGTGACATTTAGGTTGCGCAACTCTGCTCCTCTTTCAGAGAAAAAAGCCCCGCGCGGGAACACCCGCACAGAGCACTCGTCACCACCGGCCGGTCGACGGCG
>JBLMXX010000363.1:0-3648 GCA_050257995.1 Acidobacteriota bacterium
GCGCCGACTGCGATGAGCACGGAATTAAAGCCCTCGTTGAACAGATCGTCGAGGTTCGTGACGGTTGTGTTCAATCGCAACTCGACGCCGAGGTCGACAATGTCCTGCACTTCGCGATCGACGATCGCAGCGGGCAACCGGTATTCAGGCACGCCGACCCGCAGCATTCCGCCGGCGACCGGCAGTGCTTCGATGACGGTCACCGCATAGCCTTGCTTGACCAGGTCCATGGCGGTGGTCAATCCACACGGACCCGAGCCGATGATCGCAATGCGTTCCGGACGGGTGTGCGGGACCGCCTGGACGGGTGGGCGCGGTTGCGCATAAACTTGATCGACGATGAATCGCTTGAGGTCTTTGATCGCCACCGGCTCGTCGAGTTGATTGCGATTGCAGGCAGTTTCACAGCGATGATTGCAGATACGACCGCAGATGCCGGGAAACGGATTCTCTTCTTTAATCACACGAAGCGCATCCGTATAGCGTCCCTCGCGTACGAGTGCGACGTAACCCTGGGCACGGGTGTTGACGGGACAGGCATCGCGGCAGGGTGAGATGCCGCGTTTTTCAATGGCGAATGCGCTCGGGATGGCTTGTGGGTAAAGCCGGTACGCGGCATGCCGTTTCGACAGGTTCTCGTTGAACGAGTCCGGAACGATAATCGGGCAGACCTTTTCACACTCGCCGCAGCCAATGCATTTGGTCAGGTCAATGTAGCGCGGTTTACGCCGAATGGTCGCGGAAAAGTTGCCTGCACTCCCCTGAACGTCGAGCACATCCGTGTCCACAAGGATGTCGATGTTAAGGTGGCGCCCGGCTTCGACAAGTTTTGGCGAGATCGTGCACATCGCGCAGTCATTCGTGGGGAAGGTCTTGTCGAGCTGAGCCATGTGACCGCCGATGGCGGACTTGCTCTCGACCAGGTAGACCTTGAACCCGGCTTCGGCAAGGTCGAGACTGGCCTGAATCCCGGCAATACCGGCCCCGACGACCATCACAGAACCAATCGGTGCGGCTGGGCTAGCACTTGGATTAGATTGAAAGTTGAGACCTTCGTCGGCCATCGCCCCCTCGCTTTCGCGGATCGGCATTCCTACAAAACTATTGATCAGAGCGCTCTTCGTTACTCGGCACGGATCACCACACATCTCGCTCGGCAGCGACCGCCCGCGTCACTTTTTTACAGGGTTGGGTCCCAATTGCTTGACGCGGTCGACCATAGTTTGCGCGGCAGTTGCAAACGTCTTGCCCTGACCGCCGCTCATAAAGAAAATATCCAGGCGTTCGCCGCCCACGCCAATCTGGTCCAGGATCTTTTTAGCCCGCTCGACGCGTTTTCTACCCCGTTCATTGCCCTTGACATGATGGCAGTTGCCGAGGGGACAGGCGACTACATACACGCCATCCGCGCCCTGTTCAAACGCGGCGAGGATGTATCGAATGTCGATCTTGCCCGTGCAGGGCAATTTCACATACTTGACGTTCGACGGGTATTCCCAACCAAGCGTGCCCGCCGTATCGGCGGCCATATAGCCGCAGAAAATGCATCCGAAAGCAGTGATCTCTGGTTCAAATCCGTTTTGATGTTCGTTCATCTCGATGTCCATATTTCAGGGTTCTGGCTTATGCCATCTCGGGCAGCCATGCGCCCAGCCCGGCGCTGTCGCGCAGCATGATTTGCTCGTCGCGATAACCGATCAATTGTATCGCCGTGGCAGGGCACTCTCCGGTGCAAGTGCCGCAGCCCTGACATTTCGCGGGATCGATCCAGGCGGCTCCCTGGATTCCGCCGTTGCCGATGCGGGTCGGGTCGATCTGTGGAATCCCGAACGGGCAGGTGCGGACGCAAGTCAGGCAGGCGACGCACTTGGAAGAATCGACCTGGGCGACGATACCGCCAAAGTAAAGCGGGTGCTGAGACAGGATTGTGATCGCACGGCCCGCGGCGGCCAGCGCATGCGAGATGCTCTCTTCAATGAACTTTGGATAATGGGCCATCCCTGCAATAAAGATGCCTTCTTCCATAAAATCCATGGGGCGCATTTTCAAGTGCGCTTCCATGTAAAAGCCTTCGGAGGAAAGCGGAACATGCAGGGTCTCAGCCAGGTGCCTGCTTCCTTCCGATGGAACAACCGGCGTGCTGACCATGAGCAAGTCGGGATGAAGGATCAAGTCTTTGTGCAAAACCGGCTCCTGCGCGCGTACTTGGAGTTTCGCGCCGAATTCGAATGCCGGCTTGCTGTCATCGTCGTAACGGACGAAGAGCACGCCGCGCCGCCTTGCTTCCGTATAGTACTGTTCGCGAAAGCCGTAGGTGATAATGTCTTTGTAAAGAACGACGATTTCGCACCCGGGGTTTAGCATCTTGATGCGCGTCGCATTCTTCATCGTGCTGGTGCAGCACACTCGCGAGCAGTAATCCGGTCCGCCCGGGCTGCGCACGCACTGGAGCATCACAATTTGCTTCATCTCCGTGATGCGCTCGGGTGCATTGACGAGGATTTCTTCCAGTTGCTGTTGGGTCACGACTCGCGGGTCTTTGCCAATCCCGAATTCTTGGCCCCGGTGTTCTTGCGCCCCGGTGGCGACGATGGTCGCGCCGTGCTCGATCGTCGACTGGGCCGGTATCGCACTGCCCTTGGCGTGTGTGGAGATCACCGTGTGAAATGCGCCGACATGCCCGTTGTGCTTGAGGATTTCACTCCGCGTGTACACGCGAATCCGATCGTTCCCGACCACCCGGTTAATCAAATCGCGCATTAATCGATGCGGATTTCCACCCTCGGCTGTGAAATAAATGTTATTGAGATTGCCACCTAGAGTATCCTTGCGTTCCACAAGGGCCACTTCATAACCTGCATCGGCTATTGCGAGTGCCGCTGTCATCCCGGCGACACCACCGCCGATGACGAGCGCGCGGTTGGTTGGGGCGAGCGCTTCCTTGTACGCTGGCTCCAGCTTGGAGGATCGCGCCGTTGCCATTCGTACCAGTTCCTTGGCCTTGCGGGTAGCGCCTTGCGGGTCCTTCCGGTGGACCCAGGCGCATTGTTCGCGAATGTTCGTCATTTCCAGCAGGTAAGGGTTGAGACCTACTTCGCGGATCACTCGCTGGAAGAGCGACTCGTGAGTACGGTGAGAGCACGCGGCAACGACCACCCGATTCAGGTTTTGCTGTTCCACCGCACGCCGCAAGCGTGCTTGACCTTCTGCCAGACAGAGATAGGAAACCTGTTCCGCATGCCTCACATCCGGCAGGCTCTCGGCGTAGCTGGCGAGCGCGTCCGTGTTGACGGTCTGCGAGATGGCGTCACCGCACGAGCAAACAAAAACGCCGACGCGGGAATCCTCCTTGGAGGTATCCCGTTCGGGTGGAAATTCTCCGTTGCGTGCCATGAAGGGATATTTGCGACTGTGTGGCGCGAGTCCGATTTGAGTCGAGAGCAACCGCATGACTTCGGCGGCAGCACCGCTGGCGTCGATCAGGCTTTCCGCTATTTCTTTGGGAGAAGAGAACGCGCCGCACACGTAAACGCCGGATCGATTCGTCTGCAGGGGGGCGAAATTGTCGGTCTCGCAAAAGCCGTAAGCGTTGAGTTTAATGCCCATCCGTTTCGCCAAGGCAGCCGCTTGCGTGGGTGGTTCCATGCC
>JBLMXX010000364.1:0-6387 GCA_050257995.1 Acidobacteriota bacterium
GCAGTGCCGTGCTGGAGCTGACGAAATCGTGTACGCCGTGCAGCCGCATGGATGAAATCCGCCCGGGCTTGCGCGAGGCGTTAGAAGGGCAGCGGGGCATGCTCGCGCGCGTCGTGCAAGGCGGCTTGATCCGGGTGGGCGACCCGATTGAAATCGCCCAATGATCGATATTTTCTTGCACGAATAGGAAAGGGGGCAGGAGTAAGGTCCTGCCCCCTTTGTTTCTAGGCCTTGATTTTGTCTCCCGACTTGTCCGGCGATCGGGACGCGGCTTTTTCCTTGTCCTCGGCGACCAACTGCCGCCGCAATATTTTGCCAACCATGGTCTTGGGTAGTGAATCCCGGAACTCGACCACGGTGGGACGCTTGTAAGCCGCAAGCCGCTCCCGGCAGAAAGCAATGACGTCTTCTGACGTCGCCGTCTGTCCCGGCTTGAGCACCACGTACGCCTTGACCGTCTCGCCGCGATAGGCGTCGCTAACGCCGGCACAAGTAGCTTCGAGAATCTTGGGGTGCTGGAACAGGACCTCTTCAATTTCGCGCGGGTAGATGTTATAGCCACCCGCGATGATCATATCCTTCTTCCGATCGACGATCCGGAAATAACCATCTTCGTCCATCACGGAGATGTCGCCGGTATAAAGCCATCCCTCGCGCAACGTGAGACGCGTTTCCTCCGGCTTGTTCCAATAGCCCTTCATCACTTGGGGACCTTTGATGATCATTTCCCCCGCCTGGCCCGGCGGCAGTTCGATCTTGCCGGTCTCGACGTCCACGATCTTGCAATCCGTGTCCGGATAGGGCAGGCCGATAGTGCCGATCCGGTTTTCGCCAAAGACCGGGTTGGCGTGCGTGACCGGCGTGGCTTCGCTCAGCCCGTAACCTTCCACGAGCCGCGCGCCCGTCAGGTCCTGGAACTTGGTCTGGACCTCACCCGGCAGTCCCGCCGCACCGCTGATGCAGGCTTTGATAGACCGGATGTTGTATTTGCCCAGGTCCGGGAAATTGTTGATGGCAACGTACATGGTGGGCACGCCCGGGAAGAGCGTTGGATGGTGCTTGTCGATACTCTTGAGGAGATGCCCGAGATCGCGCGGGTTCGGAATCAAGATCATCGGCATCGCCCGATAAATCGCAAAATTCATGCATGTCGTCATCGCATAGGAATGGTAGAGTGGGAGTGCCGTCAGGATCGCATCCGGCGTATCCTTGGGCGCATTCGTAATCCAGTCGTCCAGTTGGACGGTATTGGCGACGAGATTCTTGTGAGTGATCTCAGCGGCTTTGGGCACACCCGTCGTTCCACCCGTGTAAAGCAACACTGCCGTATCTTCCGGTTTCACGTCTACCGAGGGCGGCGTGGCAGGAGCGCCGGCGACGACCTGCGGGAATGCGCGGTCGCCCGGGTCCAGCACGACGCGATGTCCTTCCTTCTTTTCCATTGCAAGCGTAAAGAGCGTCTTGAGCAATGGCGGGAAATATTCTTTAATGTTGGCGACAATGACGTTCTTTAACTTGGTGTTGGCGCGCACCTTTTGCACATTGCCGTAGAGACGCGACATGCAAACAATCGTCTCCGCGCCTGCGTCATTCAACTGGAATTCGAGTTCACGGGGGACATAGAGGGGATTGTGCGGTGCCACGATGGCTCCGATCTTGAGAGCCGCGTAATACGTGATGACGTACTGGGGGCAATTCGGCAGGTAGATCGCTACTCGGTCGCCTTTCTTGACGCCCATCGCCATCAGCGCGTTCGCCAGCCGGTTCGCCTGCTCGTTCAGCTGCTTGTAGGTTAATTTCGCGTCCATCAACGCGCCGCCGAGCTGATGCACCACGCCGCCGAATACCGTCGCGATATTCCCGGGGTGCTTGGCAGCGGTCTCTTGAAGGAATGCGTGCATCGGGACGTTTGGATAATCGAGGCTTGCGCGGACTCCAGGCTCGTAGTGTTTGAGCCACGGCCTATCCTGAGCATTGCCGAAGGGGTTTTCCATCGTTCTGCCTCCTTGCAGAAGTCGCCAGGTGCGACCTTGGGCGACCCAAGTATGGGGAACCAACACTCTTCTAATACTAGAATACCACGGCGCGATGGCTTTGTCAACATACTCACTGCTTATCCCACCGGCATACGGCCATTGACACCGTCTGACAGATGCTATACAATCCCGCTCGCTTGTTCGGCATCATTTAGCAGAGATGAAAAACCATAACCTAACCCTTGCCTTTGACGTTGGCGGTACTTTATTGACGTTCGACCTTGCTAAATTGGCCCAGGCTTATGTGGATGCCTGTGCGAAGCACGGGATCGCACTAAATCTTAATGCGACCCGCGCGATGGTCGAAGAACTGGAACTCGAACTGCCAGCGCGGTCGCGCGAGCGCCAGATCAGCCTGGAAGCAGGGTACGGTCAGGGCTTTTGGGTGGATTTTTACGCAGAAGGATTTCGCCGGCTGGGGGTTGAGCGCGATATGACCGACGCCGCCGTTGAGATTACCAGGCATTTTCAGCGCGCCGAGTTTGAAACGCTCTATAGCGACGTGCAGCCGGCTCTCGACACCCTGGCAGCGCTCCACATCCCTCTGGGCATCCTTTCCAATTTTTCACCCAACTGCGAGGACGTGCTGCGCCTGATGGGCATCCATGGTTATTTCTCATTCTTTGTCGTGTCTGCACTGGCAGGAGTGGAAAAACCGGACCCCCGGATATTCGAGCTCATGGTACATTCAGCCAATCGCCCGCGCTCTGAGATTATCTACATCGGCGATAGTCTTTTTCATGATGTGGAAGGAGCAGCACGGGCTGGCATCGCGGCGATCCTCGTCGATCGGCGCGATCGTTACCCTAATTTTGAAGGAATGCGCGTCCGGAATCTTGGGGAACTGACAGCATACGTGGAAAAGGAGGGGAATGCCAACTCGACGCGAAAAGGCGCTTAAAGCGGAACAGCGCGCCAAGCAGAAGCAAACACAGAGGAATTTGCTGATCGGGGCAGGGATATTGGTCGCCGTGGTGGTCATCGCGGTCGTGCTGATTGCCAGCGGAGTGTTTAATGCTCCAGCGCCCAGCCCCGTGGCAGCTGCCGGCGATACGGCGAAAACCTGCAGCAATATTCAGACATTCCCGGAACAGGGCCGGGATCACATCAAACCCAATCAGCCGCATCCGGCTTATTCTTCAGATCCTCCCACGAGCGGTTCGCACTGGGACACTCCGCAGGACTGGGGGATATATACGAACCAGCAGGTGCAAGAGCAGTTGGTCCATAACCTGGAACACGGTGGCATTATCATTCAATACAATGACCTCGCGCCGGCCGAAATTCAGACCCTGACCAACGTCGTCCAGCGTGACAGCCATCATCTAGTCCTGGCGCCATACCCCGGACTGGCATCCGGAACAAAGGTCGCATTCACCGCATGGACTCATCTTCAAACCTGCACCGGCGTAGACGAGAATGCCATTCGTGCCTTTATTAACGCGTATCGGGATAAAGGCCCGGAGTTAGTGCCGTAGCCTACCTTACCGCACTGCCCGTCATTATCGCCCGGATGGCAAGACCGAAGACAAAGAACGAGACTAGCGCGTACAAACCGGCTTCGCTTCGTCCCATCCGCGCATTGGTATAGATATAAACGCCGGGCCAGGACAGGGCGACGAGAACGCCGTACAAAAAGTGCAAGAGGTCGCCAGGCAGGGCGCCCGTGATAACCAGGAGAATACCCAGCACCCCCTGAGCCAACATCAGCGATTCGCCGATGAGGAGGGCGCCTCGGTAGCTGGGACCAATACCGCGCCCGCGCACGAAATCCCATGTTGCCCATGCGCCCAGGGCGAATGCAAACAGGACGGCGGAAAGTGCAATGCGACTATGAATGAACGCCACGCTGACAATCTCCTTTGGGCAGAATAGAGTGAGGCGGTCTATACGCGCAGGTGCCGCTGAATCCGCGCTGTCTCGGGCGCGCTCAATGATGCGCCATCCGGTAGATCGCGCGGCTGTAGGCGAGCAGGATGAGCGTAATGGTCGCCAGATCGCGGACATGGATGTAGGCGTCGCGCGGGATGGCAAAATCGAACGCCAGGAAATATAGAACCAAGATGAGTAGAATCATTGTGACCATGGCCAGCACGGCGACGAGTTGGTCCGAATTGTACTGCCGGGTCTGCTGTAGATAGACGACGTGCGAGGCGATCGCTCCGCCCAGTCCGTGAAATAACAAAACAGCCATCAACGAATATGCATACAACTCTTCGAGCAGACCAACGTCCGGACGTGCCGCGACGATCCAGACCGCGGCATTCGCCGCCAGCACGATGAGAGATGCCGCCGCTGCGCTCCCCAGAACTTGGCTCATCACGCGCGGCGCGGTATCTGCATTCGAGTACCGGAAGAGCACCGGTGGCATAAGGAATGAAACCGCAAAAGCACTCGCCGCCAGCACTCCCGCCGTGACTGCCGACGGCGACGACCCGGTGTGTGCGAAAATCGTCCCGGCGTAGAGTCCGCCAAAGCCCAACGAGACAGCCACGGCATAAAAGGGCACTAGGTCTCCTGGGAACGAGAATCAACCGCACTGCCAAGTGCAGCACGTCTCCCCATCAGCCACCAGAGCGTAAGCCCCAATGGAATGAGTGCGACTATCGCTCCGACTACGCCCATGGCGGCATACCCCATCGCCGCAAAAACGACCCCGCTCCCCAGGCTGCCTGCCGCCGACGTAAGCCCGATCAACAGATCGTTAAAGCCTTGAGTCCTCGCGCGTTCGGCAGGGGAGAGTTGGTCCGCCAAGAGGGTCGACCCGCCCACATAACAGAAATTCCATCCCAAACCCAACAGGAAGAGTGCAACCGAAACCGGCAGGACATCCGGGGAAAGCGGTGCCGTGAGCGACGCGAGGATGAGCGTAATGGAGCCAACCACGATGACGGGTGCGCGCCCCCATCGGTCCGCCAACTGCCCTGAGAATATGGAAAAGGCATACATCCCGAACGTATGCGAAGAGATCACGAACGAAATGGCGGTGAGAGGGTGATGGTGCCCTTGCATGTCAAGCGACGTAATAACCATCAACGCGACCATCGTGAATTGCCCGAAAATCATTGACGCCATGGCGACGATAGCGCCGGGTGAGCGCAGGATCTGCGGAATCGACCGAGTACTCCTATCGCCACCGGTAGAGTCCGGGTAGAGCTGAGCAACCTGCCGCCCTACGTCGCGCGGGTCCGGCCGGAGCCACACAAAAATGGCCACGACTGCCAGCGTGAACAGGATGGCACTGGCAACGTAAGGTCCGGACAATTCATCCCAGCCCAGTTGCTGCGACCAGGTGCCCATGGGACCGACCATCAGCGGCCCAAAGATGGCTCCCGCCGTACCTCCAATGACGACGTTGGAAATCGCACGCCCGCGCTCGGCCGGTTTGTGGACTTCGGCGGCGGCGAACCGGCCCAACTGGAGCGCCGAATTCGCTGCGCCCATCAACACCATCCCACCCAGAAAGAGGAGGAACGAGCGTGCCATCATCGCGCTACCGGCGATCACCGCACCCAATACTCCCAAAATCAAACCGGTCACCAGACCGCCCCGCCGCCCAAGCCGGTCCATAGCATAGCCCCATCCGAACGCGGCGAGGGCTGAACCGATCTGGTAGATACTGCTTGGAACGCCAGCGAGCGCGGGCGCGCCGCTCAATTTAGCTCCGGCAATCGAGTTGATCGTGGCCGCGGCAATGAAACCGGCCGACCCAAGACTCTGGGCGGCGAAAAGGGTCCGCGTGATTTTCCGAGCGACTCCCGAATGATCCATGTCCATTATGGCTTCCTACACGCGACAGCTTTCGAGATTGCGAAATCTCCAGGCGCCGGTTAATTAAAATGCGGCTGGCTTGGCTCCAGCCGCATTCACAGTGGAAAGTCCGAGATTATGCGGTAATGACTTCCTTTACAAAAGGAACAATCTCGAGTGTCAGTTTTTGAAAGTGACTGTTGGGCGGGAACCCGGGATTGTTAGCGTACACCAGTTCCTTAATCTGGGCAGCCAGGCGAAGCGAATGCGTTTCGAGCTGAATGGTCTTATCTTTCTCCGCAAGAATCGCTTCCCCCTTGGCGGCGAGTTTCGCGCGCAGGCCCTGATCATTAAAAGCATATTCGCTCATCACGATTTGCGTGACGGTCCGCACGTCGGCTTTGTCGAACAGCCAGAGATCAAAGGCCGTGACCTTGTCCGGCTTGCCTTCGCCGATGGTTTCTGAGATCCCCATCCCGCATTCGCCCAGAAATTCCTGCCGCGCCGTTTCCAAGCTGAACGAGGTATCGTAATTATCATTACCCAACGCATACGAGGCGACAAATCTCCCCAACCCGCCAGGCGTCGTGGTCGGAGCAGT
>JBLMXX010000365.1:0-6627 GCA_050257995.1 Acidobacteriota bacterium
ATAATCATGTGCACATCGATGCAGGTTTGGTGCAGCTGGGCGATCAAATCAGCCAGCGGCATCCCCGGCAAGTCCGAATCGAGCAAAACAAGATTGGGACGGATCACCTTGGCCTGCGCTATCAAATCTTCCGCGTCGATCGCATCGCCGATCGTTTTCATGCCGGGGCGTTGTTCCAACGCCACCCGCAAGGCAAACCGCACTTGAGGCTGATGGTCTGCAATCAAGATCTGCATTGACCTAAACTCCCGCCATCAAATTGATTTTCAGAAATCGCTGGATTGGGCCGCCTGCGGTTCAATGCGATCCAAAGCACCGCCAAGCGCCAGAAACAAATGTCCCAATTTGCGCAGCGCCGGGCGCACCCGATATGCCAACCCACTTGGCTGGCGCGGCTCGACCTCACTCAAGAGATGATCGATCTCCGCCTGGCGGACGTATCTCAGAGTCGTCTCGTCCGTGATGACCTTCAACATATAATCATTTGCGGGATACATCGTCTTGCACCTTTACTTACTTTTGGCTGATCCAATTGCTCTACTGCCGGGCAAATTGGGTGTTCGGCGTGCCAGCTTGATCCAAATGTCTGCCAACTCTCAGGAGCAAATGCCCGAAAGAATGTAACGCCTGGCGGGCCAGGTGAGTGACGTGGATCGAGCGACTGGGCCGGCACGCGGCGATCAAACGATCAGTCTCCGCCTGGCAGATCCTTTCTCGAATCTCTCTCTCTTTGATCATCTTGATCACGTAATCGTTTTGGTAGTACATGCGACGCCTCCCTTTCATAACCGACAAATAACCCCGATGCGATCACTTGCTACCATGCCTCAAATTCCATGGTCATTCTAAAACAAAAACCCTCCAAACGCATCGGGCATCTGGAGAGTTTTTGGATATTAGCCAAGTGGCTAGTACCGGCTAGTCCGGGATGAGCTTTTGCTGGATCGCCAATGCGACGGCTTCGGCGCGATTGGACACGCCGAGTTTAGACAAGATGTTGCTCACGTGCGCTTTGGCCGTGGCGTGGCTCACACTCAATCGTTCCGCGATCTCATTGTTGTTCAACCCTTTGACGAGCAACGCCAACACCTCGCGCTCGCGGAGGGTCAAACTGAAACCGGGCGCTGGCGGCTTTTCGGCGGGCGCTTGGATGAGTGCTTGCACGGCTTCCGGCGCCAGAGTGGCGCGCCCGGCGCAGGCGTCCCGAATCGCTTCCGCGAGGTCTTCGCCGGAAATGTTCTTGAGCAAGTAACTGAGCGCGCCGGCTTGGAGTGCCTCTTGCACCTTGGCGCGGTCGGGAAAACTGGTGAGTGCGATGACCCTAATCTGCTGCCAGCGTTGGTGGATAATGCGCGTCGCTTCAAAGCCATCCATCTCCGGCATCTGCAAATCCATAAGAATCACGTCCGGCGTGAGCGTCTCGCACAGATCGACCGCCTCGCGTCCATTTTGCGCTTCGCCGACGATTTCAATATCGGCGTTATTCTTGAGATACGCCACGATACCCCGACGCACCATCCCATGCTCGTCGACGACCATCACGCGAATCGACTGCCGAGTCATCGTGCCACCTCCTCCAAATCGTGTTTCCAGACGACCTTAATCCGCGTGCCCTTTCCAGGTTTGCTTGCGATTTCTAATTCTGCCCCCATGGCTTGCGCGCGGTCGCGCAGGTTGCCCAGCCCAAAGTGACCGGAGCCAACATTGGTTAGGTCAAAACCACGCCCATCGTCTTCCACCGATAACTCGACGACTTGGGACGTGCCGATGGGACGGCAGACCAAACGCGCGGTCACACGGGTTGCCCGGGCATGTTTAAGGATATTGTTCAGCGCTTCCTGTGCGATGCGGTACATTGCAATGTGCACATCTGCGGGCAAGATGCAGTCGCCTTCGATTTGGACATTCGCCAGTAATCCTTCCCGTCCGGCGGCGGCTTCGCACAGTTGGCGGATGGGACTGCCGAGTTTAGTTTCGACGAGCGCCGCCGGCCGCAGTTCCAAAAGCAACGTGCGCATCTCGGCGAGCGCGCCGCGGCTAAGTTGCCGCAATTCCTTGAGCAATTCGCGCCCCCGGTCCGGGTCATTTTCCCAAGTTGGCGGCAGAGCATCCGCAAGGAGACTCGCGGAGAACAAGGTTTGCGTGACCGCATCGTGCAAATCGCGCGCCAGTCGATTGCGTTCCTGCATCACGGCCAATTCCTGCGCGCGTTCGTACAATCGCGCGTTCTCGATGGCGATGCCCGTCTGGTTTGCAATGGACTGCACCACCGCCAGATCGGTGCTATCGAATGTGTTGAGTTGATCGCTTTGCACGTCGAGCACGCCGATCACTTCTTCTTTGACGATCATGGGCACGACCAGTTCGGAACGGGTCGCACTCCCTTGCATCAGGACATAGCGCGGCTCCTGATCCACGTCGGGAACACAAAGCGGTATGCCATTCGCCGCCACCCAGCCGGTAAGACCTTCCTTGCCGAGGCGCAACCGATGCGGCTTGAAAGTGAAACCCGGATCATCCCACAACACGCCCGACCCAACGCGATACACCACCTCGTCGTCTTCGATCAAACCGATGGCAACATGGTAATAATTGAACGCTTGTTGAAGCAACCGGGTGACCTGCTGCATGACCTGGTTCGTGTCCAGAAGCGCTGTCGCACGGCGGCCTATTTCGGCGATGATTTGGAATTGTTCAGCGCGGCGCTTTTCCGTAGTGAAACGTTGCGCGCGTTCGATGGCGACGCCGACGTTGGCGGCAATCGTCATGAGCAAATGCTGGTCATTTTCGTTGAAACGACCTTCCCGATGAATGCTTTGCACGCTCACCACGCCAATGGCTTGCCCGCCGACGAGAATAGGCACTCCGAGATACGATTTGACGTCGACGCCGACCTGGGTCGCGCCGATTTGCGCGCGGCGGATTTCCATATCGCGATTGATCAACAACGACTGGCGCGTTTCGATAATCTTGCTCGTCAGCCCTTCGCCGAATTGAATCGCCGTGAATGCTTCGCCGAACGTGTACGGGAATTGAATCCAATGGCTTGCGGGGTCCAGCAAGGCGATATAGGCAATATCGGCATTAAAGGTCTCACGAATCTGCTGCCCCGCCAGTTGGATCAGCGCGCCGAGTTCGACCTGGGACGCCAGCGCGTGGCTGACGCGGTTGACCGTCGCGAGTTCGGCGGCACGCTGCTCGCTCTCTTTGAGCAGCCGCTGGGTCTCGTCAAAGAGACGGGCATTTTCGAGGGCAATGCTCATCGAATTAGCAAGGGTCTGCAACAGGCGCACGTCCGAGTCGCTGAAAGCATGCTCACGTTCAAGGTTTTTCAATCGGATCAGCCCGTGCGCTTGATCGCCTACCACGAGCGGCACAAAGACGGATGATTTCGGAATATGTTCTCCCGGCAAGACGAAACTGCCGTACTGCTCTGTCACTTGCTCCATGTTTTCGTTGACGACGACCGTCTCGCGGGTGTGAATGACATGCGCACTAAAGCCCGACTCACCCAGGGGCATGGAATCGATGATGACGCGCTGTCCATTATCGTAATTGTACGGAAAGTGAAGCAGATCGGTCTTGGGGTCATAGGTGCGGATGCTTATATCCGTGTTCTGGAAACTCTCGCGGATTTTATCGCCGACCGCTTCGTAGATTTCCTGCTCGTCGAGTTTGGAGGCAAGGGCGGCTTGCACCCGGTTGATGATGGCGAGTTCGGCGTTCCGCTGCTCGGTCTCTTTGAGCAAGCGATTTGTTTCGTCAAACAGGCGCGCATTCTCGATGGCGACGCTCATCGAGGCAGCGAGAGTTTGCAGCAAACGCAGGTCCGCCTCGTCGAATGCATTCTCCTGGTCCAGATTTTGCAAACTCATAACGCCCGTAACACGCTTGCCAACCCGCATCGGCACGCCGAGCCAAGAACGCGGGGGCTCCGTTCCAGGCAGAGTCGGCTGACCCGATACGGTCGCACGAGCGACGACGTCGGTATTGACCAGCAAGGGTTCGCCGGACTCGATAATGCGCCTTCGGAACCCCCCCACCGGTTGTGGCGCCTCAACATACACGCGCTTGCCACGCTCGATGGCATAGCGATGCTCAACCGTGTCGGTCACCGGATCGTAAAGCGAGATCATGACGACTTGAGCGTTAAAGATTTCGCGGATCTTGTCGCCGATCAAATCATAAATGTCTTGGACGTGGAATTGTGTCGCCAAGCCAAGCTGGACACTGTTAATGATGGCAAGTTCGGCGGTGCGCTGGCGCAATTCCTCCTGGGCGCGTTCAAGTTCTGCCCGGGCTGATCGGGCATTCGATTTCTTTTCGCGGGTTGCCCGATGGGCTTGGCCCTGTCTCCGCTTGGATGGTTCAACGCGACTTTTTTTCATAGAGAGCGCCTTACCGGATCTCCGGGTGCTGAACAAATACGTCGCAGAAAACAAAAACACCCATCATCGCCGCACGATATCTTCGCACGCCAAAGGACAGGTGGCCGGTCACATGTTTGCGCTGTCATGACGCAAACTCAAGCCAAATGCTGCAACGAGTTTGCATTGATCCAACGGGTCTACTAAAGTATAGCAGGAGACAAACTTTCAGTCAAAATGTCCAAGAGCGGAATTCATACGATGAACCGAGCATCTAGTCTTCAGAGCAGCATTCTTCCGCCGGCACGCCAAATCCAGACCTAGTCATGGGACACTTCGCTGTCGAGTTCCACTATCGTGGTTTGCAGGTGATTGCCCCGTCAGTATGGGATGATTTGTCGCCCAATTTGGGCAATAATCAGGTCAATAGCCCTATTAGGCCATTTACGCGGCCCAGCATTCGCGCTATATTTGTATCTGTCCGCTACACGACATGGCACTCACGCGTTCGTCCTTCCTCATCACTCTCCAGCCACCCTTTCCCACAACCACCGCTGCACACCAGTCCATTCTAGTCCTATTTACCCTTCTCTGTTCCGCGCCGGCTCGGGTTTGCCCGGACGGCATTGGCTAAGATTGCCGCTAGAGTTACCGGCAATCTTTTATTTTTCGAGCGGCGGGACCGCCTCGGCGGGCGCCGGTCAAACGCAAAAGGAGGTGATGTCCGTCGACATGAGCATTGGCCAGGCCGGTCTACCCGGTGGCAGGTCCGCATGACTTGCCCGGGTGGTCTCCCGGTGCCGAGCGCGTCGTGTACACTCACGGGGCAACAACATGCTCGTCGTCCAAACGTATTCCAAGAACTCTACGACAAGGAGATGTCTGACATGAAGAAATTCGGATTGCTGGTGACACTGATCGTGGTGGTCGCCGTGATCGTCGCAGCGGGGTTTGTCGGCTCGGTTCCGGCCTCCGCCGGCGCGGGGAACGGCGCCCCCAGCGGGCAGCATTTTACACTGAACATCATCGGCGTAGAAAAGGGCAAGAACCCGCCGATGAACAACTCGGACCGCCACACGATCTTCGTACCGCTCTGGAGTACTTGCGGTATCGGCTTGACCGAAACCCCCAATTGGAGCGGGACCTACAGCATCCAGGACTTTCAGGTGCTGGACGGCAATTGCTTTGACGGAGATGGGATCACAGTCACCACCTCCACCGGCACCCAGACCCTCAGCTACAAGCTCGACGCAGGCTTCCAACTGCCGCCGCCAGACCCGACTGGCACAGGGAACCTGCAGTACACCGTGTTCGTCAAAGTTCTGTCTCCCACTGGGTCTGCGAATATGCAGACCTGCTTCCTGGATGCCACCGGCACCTGGTGTAACACCGGTTACCAGTTGGACCTGAACAAGGCCAACTACCCCAAGTTCGAGAACGTCAGCAAGAACCTGCTCACCGTCTGCGCGTACGTGAACAACCAGTGGCAGCTCGAGCCGCTGTTCTACAGCTCCACCAGTACGTACTGGTGGGAGTATGACAACACCGGCTTGCGCCACGCGCAGCTACGGTTTTACCCGAATACTCCTGACAACAAGGCCTATGCAGGCACCGCCTGCACGCC
Organism: Acidobacteriota bacterium; assembly: GCA_050257995.1. Lineage (GTDB taxonomy): Bacteria > Chloroflexota > Anaerolineae > UBA4142 > UBA4142 > JBLMXX01. The sequence goes on from JBLMXX010000365.1 coordinate 5,992, forward strand.
CAATGTTAAGTAACCCACGCAGCATGTAGCCCCCCTCGGCAGCCATCCGGGATCTCGAGCCCGGTCAAATTGAAATCAAAAAAGAGGCGGCACCCGGATTGGATGCCGCCTCTAAATGTGCGCCCAGCATGAGCATTGAAAGTCCTCTCGGAGGCTGGCTCATCAATCTACTAGTCGCGTGGAACAAGTGCGTCAATTCTGTCTTAATCGATCGATCCTTCCCCTTTCAGTAATTTGACAAGGTCCGGAACGCGCTTTGGAATAGTAGCGGCGAGCACTCGATCTTTGGCTTGCAACACGGTATCCCCATGCGGGATCAGGACCCGCTGTCCCCGGTGAATGGACACGAAAACGACATCCTGAGGCAATTTCAAATCGCGAAGCTTTTTGCCGAGGGCGGGAGCACCTTCGGCGAGATCGATCTCGAGGAACTCGCTTCCCGTCATCCCCTGCAACTTGAGGCGCTCGCGCCGCGACAACTGCGCGAGGTCAGCCAGGGCGCGCGAATACGCTCGCAGGATGTCCGAGCGACGCAGTACACCCACGAGCCGCCGGGGCTCGCGACGGTCCACCACCGGAATCACGGCAAAGTCTTGTGCGCCCAGGTGCGCCAATGCCTCTTCCAAGGACTCGTCC